>JBDTWG010000172.1:0-7506 GCA_040006855.1 Nitrospira sp. | reverse complement strand
CTCCGAGCCGTTCTGATCCGTCCCTCTCGCTGGCCGCCGTCGAACAAGGGAATCTGGAGTAAGAGTGCCATATTGTACGTATCCAGGCTATTGTTCCACCGATTGCCGATCAGGCCGGTGTCGCCCTGCGCGACCAAGGATGGCAGGCGCTCACCGGTCACGGAAGAGTAACTCAGCTCCGCCGACCGGATCCGCTTAGCTTGCGCCTGCACTTCGGCCCGATTGGTGACGGCCTGCTCCCAAGCCGCCTGTGCCGCTGCGGCCTCTGGAACCTGGGGCTGTAAGGGGTCAGTCAGCGTCATCCGAACCTCAAACGTGAGGCCCAAGAGATTTCCGAGGGTGTTTTTGGCCCGCTCCAGGTCAGCCTGTGCGGCCACGACCTGCTGCTGTTCGTTAGCCAATTGCCCTTCCAAGCGTGCGACCTCCAATCCGGTCGCTGCCCCTTCGTGCTGCCGGACCTTCGTGGTCGCCAACAATTCGCGGATCAATTGCTGATTGGCCTGCCGCATCGCTAAAGCGGCGGCCGATTTTACCCCCTCGAGATAGGCCAACCCCGTGCTGGCCATCGTATCGAACCGACTGCTTTGGGCGTCGAACTCAGCAACTTGCAGGGCTTCCCGCGACGCACGCCAGCGCTGGATCAGGCTAAGACTGAAGAGGTTCTGTGAAGCACTTACGCGCGCATCAAAAATGCTGAAGGGCTCGGTCCGGACCGGCGCGAGGCCGAACGTGCCGAGGAATTGCGTCTGTTGGTTTTGCCGAACATTGGCAGAGAGATTCGGAAGCATGGCGCCCAACTGAGTGGTGACGTCGCCTTTGGCCGCCTCGATCCGTTCTTTTGACAGCAGGACCGACGGATTCTGTTGGGCCGCTGCAGCCATCGCCGCGTGTAGGCTCAAATGGATTTCCTGCACGGGAATCTTCGTCGCCCGCTCCACCTCGGTGGCCCGAGCCTCACGAGGGGTCGCGAAGGGCACCATTAGGCTCGCGACGATAAAAACCCAACCGGCCGTAGATCCAACGCGTGTCATCGGCCTTACCGTTCCCTTAGGCTTTCTTGCAACGATTTGAGTACAGGACTCAGCAGATACTCGATCACGCGCCGTCGACCGGTCTTGATCTCAACCGTCACGGCCATACCAGGAGACAGATGCACGAGTTTGCCTTCTATTGGAATGGTCCCACGGGCCAGACTCACTCGTGTCGCAAAGACCAAACCTTCCGCCGACTTGTCTTTATCGATGGGCACGGCATCATCTGAAACCGTGAGCACGCGGCCGGGGATAGTGCCGTAGAGGGTGAAGGCAAAGGTCTCGACTTTAATTTCGGCCGATTGGCCCTCTTTGACGAAGCCCACATCTTTGTTCTCCAACTGCGCTTCAACTTCGACCGGATGATCCTGCGGCACCACGATGAGCAATGGTTGCGCCGGGGTCACCACCCCGCCGATCGTATGCACTGCCAGCTGCTGCACCACACCATTGATCGGACTGACGAGTCGCTGCAGTTCCGTCTTCTGCCCGGCCTTGGTCACCTCCTGGGAGAGGGAGGCCGCTTTGGTCTCGATAGCCGAGAGTTCGGCCTGCTTGGTCTGCTGGAATTCCGAGATCAGCGCCCGCCGATTCTTTTCGGCTTCCGCCAAGGCCGCCTGATCCTGCCGGAGCTTGTGCTGTTGTCCGGCCAATTCCTGCAACTTGTCGATGCGCTGGCCTTCCGCTTGGAGATAGTCGAGTTTCGTAACGGCATCCCGCGCCATCAGACGTTTAAATGCATTGGCCCGATCCGTCTCCATCGGCACCGTCGCCGCCAGCCGCCGAATGTTTTCCCTAGTCGCATCAATCGCGGCAGTCCGCTGCGTGATGATGTGTTGGGACGCGTCGACTCGCGCCTGATATTCGGCCAGTTGGTCACGGAGAAGTTGCTGCTGGAGGCGAACATACTGAGAGTCGCTCTCCGGTGGGGCTAAAAACGCGGGCGAGCCCGCGATGAGGGCCTGGAGGCGAGCAGCCTCCACCCTGGCGGCGCGATACTCATTGGAAGCACGGTCACGGTCCGCCTGATTTTGGGTCGGATCCAGTTCAATCAGCACCTCTCCCTGTTTCACCACCTGACCGTCCTGGACGCGGATCACCGCGATAACGCCGGTTTCATACGGCTGTATCACTTTAGAATACCCGCTGGGGATAATCTTCCCCTGCGCCGTCGCCACGATGTCGATCCGGCCAACCGAGGCCCAGACCACAGAGACCGTGAGCAGGGCCATGATCGTCCACAGAATCGCCCGTCCGATCGGAGATGGAGGCGCGTCTTGAATCTCCAGGGCTGCCGGCAGGAACTCGACCGAGCTCCGCGAGGGAGTGGCCGCAATCGGCTGTTGCCTCGCAACCTCCCAGGCCGCGGACCAGACCTGCCACCATCGCATTATGCGTGTCTTCATGCGGCCTTCCCTTCCTGGTGGGCATGGAGGCGGTGATACATGCCTTGCCGTTTCAGCAACTCCTCATGCGTCCCCTGTTCCACCAGTTGCCCTTGATCGATGACATAGATCCGGTGCGCAGGACGCACGGTGCTGAGCCGATGGGCAATGATGATGACCGTGCGGCCTTTGCAGATTTGCGCCATGTTCTGCTGTATGATCGCTTCGGATTCGTAGTCCAACGCACTGGTGGCTTCGTCGAAGATGAGAATCCGTGGATTGGCGATCAACGCACGCGCGATGGCAATGCGCTGCCGTTGACCGCCGGACAGGGAACAGCCATGCTCTCCGACCAACGTGTCATACCCCTCGGGCAATTCAAGAATGAACTCGTGGGCGCCTGCCAGCTTCGCCGCCTGGATCACGCGGTCCATCGAAAGTCCCGGGTCGGTCAAGGCGATGTTGTCTCGAACGGAGCGGTTGAAGAGAAAGTTCTCCTGCAGCACCACTCCGACTTGCCGACGCAGCCAGGCTGGATCCACCTGCGCCAGATCGACGCCATCGACCAACACCCGGCCTCGTTCAGGCGCATAGAGCCGTTGAATCAGTTTGGTGATGGTGCTCTTGCCTGAGCCAGACCGTCCGACGATGCCGATGACCTGGCCCGGTTGGATCATGAGAGAGACCTGGCGCAGGACTTCGTGGCTGTCGGGACGATAGCGAAAGGTGACGTCATCCAGCGTGATCTGGCCCGTCACCTGCGGCAGAGTCGTCCGGTTCGGATTGTAAGAGGGCTCCGACTTGGTGTTCAGTACATCTCCTAAGCGCTGAATCGAAATGCCAACCTGCTGGAATTCCTGCCAGAGGTTCACTATCCGTAGCAGCGGGCCGGTGACTTGCGCAGAAAGCATGTTGAAGGCGATGAGCTGCCCAATGCTCAGGGCCCCGTCGATGACCAGATAGGCGCCGGTCCACAGAATGGCAATAGTCGTGGCCTTTTGGATGAATGAGGCGATCTGACCGGCGATCGTGATCAGACTCGTCGCCTTGAAGCTGGCGGTGATGTAGCCGGCGAGCTGTTCATCCCATCGGCGTTGGAGCGGCGGCTCAACCGCGAGTGCCTTCACGGTCTGGATGCCGCTGATGGTCTCGACGAGGAAGGATTGATTTTCGGCTCCGCGATTGAATTTCTCATTGAGGCGGGTTCGGATCATCGGGGTGATCGCCACCGACAGGATCGCATAGAGCGGCAGGGAGGCGAGAACGACCAGGGTCAGCGTCGAGCTATAGCACCACATGACCACGAGGAACACCGCCGTAAACAGGACATCGAGCACCACCGTCACGGAATTGCTGGTGAGGAACTGGCGGATCTGTTCGAGTTCGCGAACACGCGCAACCGTATCGCCGACCCGACGCGCTTCAAAGTAGGCCAGGGGCAGCGCAAGGACATGGCGAAAGAGTTGGGCCCCAAGGCCCACGTCGATCCGGTTGCTGGTGTGCGCAAAGAGGTATGTCCGCAGGCCGCTTAATAGCGCATCGAATAGCGCCAGCGCGACCATGCCGACCGCCATGACATGCAGCGTCGTGAAGCCCTTGTGAACCAAGACCTTGTCGATGACGACTTGGGTGAAGAGCGGCGTGAGTAATGCAAATAGCTGTAGGAAGAATGACGCGAGCAATACTTCGCCCAGCAGCCGCCGGTACCTGAGCACGGCCGGGATAAACCAGGTGATGTCGAACACGAGATGTTGCGCCCTGAGGCTCGTTCGTTTCGTACAGAGCAGCAGTCCGCCGCTCCAGGCCGCCAGGAAGTCGTCTTTGGATTGGATCTGAGGCCGCGGCTCCAGCGGATCCTGGACGAGCACCTTCTCGTCCTGCACCTTGGCCAGCACGATATAGCGCCCGTCGGTCCATTGGGCGATCGCCGGTAGTGGAGTCGCCGCGAGATCTTGCCACGACGTGTTCACCAGGCCTGCTTTCAGGCCGACATGTTTGGCCAGGCTCAGCAGTTCATGGGTCGTCAGCACCTGGCCGGACTGCCCGAATTGGTGCTGAATCTGTCCGCCATCAACCGGCAGATCGTGAAATCGGGCGACCATGAGCAGGCAGAGTAATCCAGTATCCTGCTCAGACTGTGGCGCAGGGCAAGACTCTGGATTAGACGTGGAGACATCCATGGTGGAATCGTCAGGTCGACTGGTTAGGATTGTTTTGGTTTAGGAGGTTGGAGACCGACCAGCACCTGCTGGAGTTGCTGGTACAGACGCACCAGGGAATCAAACGGCAATGCGACACGCGCGGCTCTGATACCCTCAAGCTGTTTGGGTATGGCTTCCCCCTGCTTCACGCGTTTGACGACTGCACCCAACAAGGCGGGCTCTAGAAACCCAAAGTCGACGTACGCAAGTCCCTCGGCCAGGCCGACATGGGTATAGTTAACCAAGAGCGGCTGATCCGCTTGCCCGGCCGTTTTGAGACGGACATTCACCGCCATCGGCTTCTCACCATTTTTATTCGAAAGAATCGCCTCCGCCATACCACGCCTCCTCCTTGAATGATGTGCCTGCCCCGATCCTGACCTGTATGTACTCAAGACTGCACAGCCGACAAGGCGGAGCATAGGGGGAGATCACTCAGGCGGGTATTCCCCGAAGGTTGGGCACATGCGAAAACTTAAGTAGGAGAAGCTCGGACTTGGAGAGCTCAAAGGAGCGACCCTCGAAATGGATGAGGCATTAAACAGGAATTATTCAAATCTCCACGGTGACCGTCACCTCATGAAGTCCTGTCGCGCCATCCGGAGCCGGATCTTGCTCGATCGAGGTTTGCAGGCGACCGGTTCCGTCTGTCGCACGGACAATCATTTGATACCGGCCTGGTGCTGGCGCAGTCCAATCATAGCTCCAGAATCGCCATGCAGCCGGGGACAGCGGCGGGGCAAGTGTCGCCGGCATCCACCGCTCGCCACCATCCATGCTGACTTCGACGAGGCTGATGCCGCGAGTGCCCGCAAAGGCGAGTCCTTGGATCTGATGACGTCGGCCTTGAAGAGTCGCTCCATGACCAGGCACGTCGATACGCGAGGTGGTTTTAATGATGGCCACGTCGGTCCACCCCTTTTGCGCATAATAGCCTTTGTAATCCTGATCCACGATCTCGATCTCCGTAAGCCATTGCACGCTCTTCATGCCGTAGCACCCGGGCACGATGGCGCGAGCCGGAAATCCGTGGCCCAACGGAAGCGGAACTCCGTTCATCCTGTACGCGATCATGACATCACCGACCATGGCGCGATCGAAGCGAATGCTGTCAGAAAATCCGTCGGCGGCGCGAAAAATCACATCATAGGCAGTGGCGCTTGCGCCGGCTTCGTCAAGGAGAGTCCTCAGGGAAACGCCGCCCCATTCGGCCGTGCTGAGAAATTCACCAGCAACGGTATTGCCCACACATTCCAACGTGACGATCTGTGACACCGTGGGCATCGCGGTCAACTGTTCATAGGCCAATGTCATGGGTCGCTCGACCAGCCCTTTCATCGTCAGCGACCATTCATTCAACCGAATGGTCGGCGGGCTGCGATACGAAGTAAGGTAAAAGTTTTCGTTGGGTGTGATTGGTGTGGTCGGCTTGGTCTCCGTCTGACCAAACACCTTGTCCAAAAGGCCGGCAAAGGCCGGAACCGGACGCGCGGCAAGCATGAGCGCTGTTGAGCCAAGAGCAGCCAGGAAATAACGCCGGGATAGTCGCGGCATGGAGTCAGTCCTTCTCCGCAAGCAGTGATTGAATCAGTCGTTTAGTTTCGCGATAGCCGACATCGCCGATACGGACGTGGCGGATGCTGCCCTGTTTATCGAACTGGCGTACACCGGTATACAAGTCACAGACAGCACGGTCGCTAGACACCCGACGCTCAGAAGGTCCATTAGCCTTTGATCACCCTCGTGGAGACCATACCCATCCTACGCGTTGAGTCACACGGCGGATCGATTTCGCGATCGTGATCACCGTCGTCGGGTATTTGGTAAGACCCGTCACGGTCATCTGAAACAGATTCGACAGCACCGGAAGGGCCGCTTGGTTCCAACTCGATACCACGGCCGGGCTCACGGGACACGTGCGAGGATACGGTCTTATCTACGTCGCAGGGCGCAAAGGAGCGATAACGAAACGGGCAACCTGTTTCAACATCCTATATGCCCGCATACCATTCATATCCCTGATCCTCCCAATATCCCCCCTTCCCTCCACCGACACCGATCAATGACTCGACGAGTTCGATCCGCATGACATACTTGGCATGTTTGTAGCCGAGCTGCCGCTCGAATCGAAGACGCAACGGGGCTCCATGGGTAATATCCAACGGCTGGCCATTTAGTTCATACGCCAGGATCGTCTGCGGATGATAACAATCTTGGACCGCCATGCTCTCGTAATAAGAGATGCCTTCATTATCGATATCGGCACAATGAAAGACTGCATAGTGAGCGTTCGGCAGCGGCTGAACCTGGTGCATCAGATCGCCCAACGGTACGCCGGTCCACTTGCCAATGGCACTCCAGCCCTCCACACAATCGTGTCGAGTAATCTGTGTGCGCGACGGCAATGATTTGAGCGCAGCCAAGGACCAGCGCATGGGAGTCTGGACGAATCCGGCAACCTCCACTTGCCACTTGGCAAAGTCGTTCTTGAGGTGAATGGCATACTCCGGGGTTCCAGGCTCAGTGTTCCCGTTAGCCGGAAAGACAGCGGAGATATCCGCGTCGATGTATTCCCTCGCCAAGGCATTAGCCGGTGTGATCGTTCCCTGCACCAAATCCGTGAGCTTCTCCGCCTGATGCAAAATACCTGGGAACCAACTGCTCTGCGTGAGGTTGTCGCAGCCGGCCACGGCGACGACGCTTGCGACTCCCAGGGTACCCGCCAGAAACTGCCGCCGTTCCATGGCTTGCTTACTGTTCATGGCGCACCTCTTCATAGGTCACCCGATACCAGCCGGTGATCATGGAGCGAATATTGTTGGAGAACCCTGTCAGAATGACTTGTGACACGTGAATCAAAACAAATCCCACGAAGGAAAAGCAGGCGAT
>JBDTWG010000171.1:0-7511 GCA_040006855.1 Nitrospira sp. | reverse complement strand
GTGCGGCCTTTTCCTACTCGGTTCTGGCCACCCTAGCACCGGACTTCTTCCTGAACCATGGTGTCAGGGCGGACGTCTACTACGAAGCCGTGGTCATGATCATTGCCCTGATCCTGACGGGTCATACGCTGGAGGCTCGTGCCAAACGGCAGACCTCGGTTGCGCTGAGGCGGTTGGTGGCCCTGCAACCCAGGACGGCTCGTGTGGTGCGGGAGGCAATCGAGCTCGATGTGCCGGTTGAAGCGGTGCGGAGCGGAGACATTGTCGTCGTGCGGCCAGGCGAGCGAATCGCAGTGGACGGTGACATTGTGTTCGGCGCAAGCAGCGTCGATGAATCCATGTTGACCGGCGAAGCGATGCCGGTCGCAAAGCATGCGGGAGACCGGGTCATCGGCGGCACGATCAACAAATCCGGCGCGTTCCGCTATCAGGCGACCACGGTGGGTGCGGACAGTGTGCTGGCCCATATCGTCAAGCTGATGCGGGAGGCACAGGGTTCGCGGGCTCCGATTCAAAAATTGGCCGACCAAGTCAGCGCCGTCTTTGTGCCGATCGTGATGGCGCTGGCGCTCGCGACGTTCGTGGTCTGGTTTGTGGCGGTCGGACAGGCGTCGGTCGTACAAGCCTTCGCCGCGGCGGTGGCGGTCCTGATTATTGCCTGCCCTTGCGCGATGGGACTTGCGGTGCCGACGGCGATGATGGTGGCGACCGGCAGGGGAGCCGAACAGGGCATCCTGATCAAAGGTGGAGAAGCGCTGCAGCGGGCCGGTGGGATTACCACGGTCGTGCTCGACAAGACCGGCACCATCACGGAGGGAAAACCGACAGTCACTGATGTAATCAGGGCTAACGGCAGCAAGTGGTCCGATCGTGAATTCCTCCGCCTCGTGGCCTCGCTGGAGGCCTCGTCGGAACATCCGGTGGCGGAGGCAATTGTGCGTGCGGCCGGAGAGCAGATGCTTTCTTTGACGGAGGTGGAAGCCTTCCAGTCCTTTGCAGGGCGAGGGGCTGCGGGTGTGGTGGAGGGCGCGGCGATTTTGGTCGGCAATGAAGGCCTGATGGAGGACTACTCGGTGCCGTCGGAGGCCTTCCGCGCAGGGGCGCAGCAATTGGCCGAAGCAGGGAAGACACCGGTGTATGTGGCCATCAACGGCAAGCCGGCGGGGATCATCGCGGTCGCCGATCCCGTGAAGGCGACGTCACGCGAAGCCATCCGACAGCTCAAACAACTGGGCCTGACGGTCGTCATGCTGAGCGGCGATCACGAGGGAACGGCGCAAGCGGTCGCCCGTGAAGTCGGGGTCGATCGAGTCGTGGCCGGGGTGTTACCGGAGGGCAAAGTGGCCGAGATCCGGCGCCTGCGCGAAGCCGGTCAGGTCGTCGCGATGGTCGGAGACGGCATCAACGACGCACCGGCGCTGGCCCAGGCCGACGTGGGCATGGCCATCGGGACCGGAACAGACATTGCCATCGAGGCGAGTGATGTTACGCTGATGCGAGGCGACCTGCAGGGCGTCGCGTCGGCGATCAGGCTTGCTCGGAAGACGATGCTGGTGATGAAGCAGAACCTGTTCTGGGCGTTCATTTATAACGTGGTCGGCATCCCCATCGCGGCCGGGGCGTTGTATCCGTTCACCGGTCTGATGCTGAGTCCCATCCTGGCAAGTGCGGCCATGGCCTTCAGCTCCGTCAGCGTCGTGATGAACAGCCTGCGGCTGCGGCGAGTACAGATCAGCTGACCAGATTGAGGGGGGGAGTGAAAAAGAAGCAGTCATGCGAACCATGATCGATCATCTGCGCGAGGCTTCTGACCTTTCTCCCCTATCTGGCTGCTGCCCGGCCCCTCTGGATGGTGAGGGAATTGAGAGGGCGCCGGCGGACTTACCATGATCATCGAGGTGGCAGGGCAGCACCGCTCGATCACCGGCTTATCTTTGATCGGCATAGTGTTCTACCTATAAGGATGAGACCCATGGGCCCAGGTTTGATTTCGAGGCGCCTTCTGCTGCAGCGCGCCGGCGCGGTAGGGCTGCTGGCAGCCATGGAACATGTGTTGCCTGGCTGGGCCTTGGCGAGCCCTGCAACTCCTCACGTGTCGCAGGCTCCTCTGAATGGGGATGTGATCGATCTGACCATCAGCGAGCAGTTGTTTCACGTTGACGGCCGCAGCGCGACGGCCATCACGATCAACGGGACGATCCCCGGTCCTGTCATTCGCCTGAAAGAAGGTCAGCAGGCGACGCTTCATGTCACGAACCGATTGAAGGAGGTGACCTCCATCCATTGGCACGGGTTGCTCGTTCCACCCGAGATGGACGGCGTGCCTGGAGTCAGCTTTCGTGGCATCGACCCCGGCACGACCTTCACCTATCGTTTTCCGATCAAACAGAGCGGCACCTACTGGTTTCATAGTCATTCAGGCGGGCAGGAGTTACTGGGGATGTATGCCCCGATGATCATCGATCCTCTTGAACCCGAACCGTTTCTGCACGAGCGTGACTACGTTGTAATGCTGTCGGATTGGAGCTTTGAATCGCCTCATGCCTTGCTCTCGAACCTCAAAAAGCAGGCCGGGTACTACAACTACCAGCGACGCACAGCGGGTGAATTCTTGGCTGATGTCGGCCGACAAGGTTGGTGGACGACCCTGCAAAACTACCTGGCGTGGGACCGTATGCGAATGGATCCCACCGACTTCGCCGACGTCACCGGATATACCTTCACCTATCTGATGAACGGTGTATCGCCCGAGGGCAACTGGACAGCTCTCTTCCGTCCAGGAGAGAGGATCCGCCTCCGCTTTATCGACGCGGCCGCCATGACCTTCTTCGATGTGCGCATTCCGGGACTTCGGATGACCGTCGTGCAGGTCGATGGGCAGAGTGTGCAGCCCGTCGTGGTGGACGAAATTCGCATCGGCCCGGCGGAAACCTATGATGTCATCCTGGAGCCTAACGACGATGGTCCCTATACCATTTTTGCCGAGACGATGGATCGCAGCGGCTATGCGCGCGGCACGCTGGCCACGCGAGCCGGTGCGAGCGCTGCAATTCCTGAGCGGCGGAAAAGGCCGCTACGCACCATGGCCGACATGGGGATGAAGGATCATGGAGATATGTCACATATGAGTATGGACACAGTAGGAGGGAGCATGCGCGTACCGCCCGACAGGCGGTCCTCTCCCAATCAGTCGAATAGCGGGCATCGGCAGCATGGCCCGGCAATGGAAGACATGTCTGATGCGCAGGGGATGCCATGGGCCGAACCGGTAAAACATGGCCCCGACGATCATGGGACCGGTAATCAAACGGTGGCCGAGTATTCGTGGAATCGTATGCGGGAGCCAGGGGCAGGGTTGGATCAATCGGAACGGCGAGTGCTCCTCTATACGGACTTGAAAAGTCTCCATCCCTATCCGGACCAACGCCGGCCGGAGCGGGAGATCGAACTCCATCTCACCGGGCATATGGAACGATACATGTGGTCATTCGATGGGAAGAAGTACTCGGACGCTCAACCGATTGAATTCCGATACGGCGAACGGGTGCGTCTGACGTTCGTGAACGACACCATGATGGAGCATCCGCTGCATCTCCATGGCATGTGGATGCACCTGGAAAATGGAGCCGGAGAATACCTGCCCCGTAAACATACCGTCATCGTCAAACCGGCCGAAAGACTGTCCGTCGCGATCAGCGCGGATGCTCCCGGCCGCTGGGCCTTTCACTGCCATCTGCAGTTGCACATGGAAGCGGGCATGTTCCGCGTCGTCGAAGTGTCCGGGCAGTAGAGGGAGAGCGTGTTTGTGAAACAGACTCTCACGCTTGCGTCATTCACGATTTTATTGGTCCTCATCCCTGGAATCGACTCCCCTGGAACCTTTGCCGATGACGGTCTCGCAAGCCCGCCGGTTATCGGCACGTCCGCTTTGGTTCATCTCCCGGCCATTCGGGGGGTAACGCGGTTCGTCTCGGATGAGCAGCTTCGGTCCTTCAGTATCTACGGGGGCCGAGACACTACGTTGCCGAATTTGTCACCAGAACGCGGCTGGCCGAGTCCCGTCGACGATGCGGAGAAGCGGGCCATGCTGTTGGTCGACGTGCTCGAATACCGTGTGAAGACTGGAAGCACGGGAAGCCAGAGCGATTACCGATGGGACATCGAGGGGTGGTACGGCGGAGACTACAACCGCGTCTGGTTCAAGAGCGAGGGCCAGCGCAACACAGCCTTCAAAGCGGACTATGATGTGGATTTTCAATTGCTTTATGGACGGTTTGTTCGAAAATATTACGATTTTCAGATCGGTGGACGAGTGGAAACGCAGACTTTTCGCGGGGCAAATGTCACCCGTGGCTTGGCCGTGATCGGAATTGAGGGGTTGGTGCCCTATAGTTACCAGATCGAACCCTCCCTCTTTATCGATCAGAACGGGGCGGTGTCGGCGCGTCTGGCGGCCACGAAGGATCTGTTCATGACCCAGCGGCTGATTCTTCAGCTTCGATTTGAGACGAACGCGGCTATCCAACGTGTCGAAGAATTTACGACGGGGTCCGGCCTCAATAATCTCGAATTCGGCATCCGCCTGCGGTATGACATTAGGCGCGGATTCTCCCCCTATGTTGGTGTGTCTCTCGATAGAAGTTTCGGCGAAACCGCTACGTTTATCCGTCGAGAAGGTGGTTCTCCGAGTCAGGTACGATTGGCCATGGGATTGCGGATGTGGTTCTAATGTAGCGGACCATGATTACATTCAATCGGCATCTCACCTGTCGCCTTTTGGGACAATGGCGAGTGGTGGCTGGTTCTGTTATTCCCCAGTCTTTCGTCCGTACAAAAAATCACGTCCACGCTCATAGAAAATCCTTTGCCATATCGGTGGTTTGGTCGCCTCGAAGGGCAGGCAGTCTGGCACGTCCTCTGCTTTGTCTACACCTGGGCCATTTGGAAGAGGACCAAGGCCATATCCCTTATTATCCTAGTGAAGGAGGCATCATCATGGCGGACCAACATGGTAATTGTTCAGGTATGGGTGTGATCGCGTTTTTGAGCGGGGCCACACTCGGTGCGGTAGTGGCCATCCTCTACGCACCCAAATCGGGCGAAGAGACTCGGACGGCGATACGCGGCTATGCCCGTCGGACGGAGGAAGAAGTGTTGGAAAAGGCAAAAGAGATCCGTGCAGACCTCTCCCGCACCGTTGAGGAGGCCAAGCGGTATCTGAAGGAGACTGAGGCGACGATTGCAGCGGCTCTGGCGGCTGGAAAGGAAGCCTTCAAGAAAGAAAAAACGGATCGGGTCTGAGATGTATGCGGTGCGCTTTCACGGGCGCGGGGGTCAAGGCGCCAAGACGGCGAGCCGGATTCTCGGCACCGCGGCATTCCTGAGCGGGTATTTGGCTCAGGATTCGCCGATCTATGGAGCCGAGCGCCGAGGCGCGCCCGTCGCCGCGTTCACGCGGTTTAGCCAGGTGCCGATTCGCGAGAGAGGGCTCATTGCCAGTCCAGACCTGGTCATGGTGGCGGATGCGTCGCTGATTGAGGACCCTGCTGCCCGTGTCTCGGATGGCATTGGTGAGCAGACAGTCGTGTTCGTCAATTCGCCGCTGACAGCCGAGCAGTTGCGAGCCCGCACCCCGTTGCCTGGTCGTCTGACGACGTTGGATCTGACTGAGATCGCGCTGCAACATTTTGGTCAACGGGAAGCCATCAGTGCCCTCCTCGGTGCTGTGGCCGGGCGATTGGTCGGATTGCGGCAGGAGTCTGTCCGAGAGGCCATTGCACGGGAGTTGGGAGATCTCGGGATTGCCGCTTCGGCCATCGAGCGGAACCAAACGGTGGCTCTCCAATGTTATGACGCGGTTCAGGTGATGGCTATCGAGACGGGTAACGGTCCAACGTCGGTCGCGGCGCCCCTACACGTGCCGGCGTATGAGCCACCCACCAGAGGAAGCGCCAGGATCAGTGCCTCAGCGAATTCGGTTCTGCGTGAAACCGGCGGCTGGCGTACGTTTCGACCGGTACTGGCCCCTGACAAGTGCAACGGGTGCTGGCTCTGTTTCGTCTATTGCCCGGAGGGGGTGATTTCGATGAACAAGGATGACAGGCCGGAGATTGATTATGACCATTGCAAGGGTTGTCAGATCTGCGTGCATGAGTGCCCGACGCACGCGTTGGTCGCTGAGCGGGAACAGGAAGGTGGGGTAGCATGGACGGCCAAATGATGACCGGCAACCTGGCGGCGGCCTGGGGGGCGCGGCTGGCCGATGTGGATTACATCCCGGCCTTCCCCATTACCCCTCAAACGGAAATTGTGGAAGCGCTGGCCAAATGGTGCGAGAGCGGCGAGCTGGCAGCTCGGTTCGTGACCATGGACTCCGAGCATTCCATGATGACGGCGGCCGGAGCTGCTGAGGTCACGGGAGCCCGGGTCTTCACTGCGACATCCAGCCAAGGGCTGCTCTATGCCTTCGAAGTGCTCTATTCGGTCTCCGGCTGGCGCGCGCCGCTTGTGCTGGTCAATGTCTCGCGGGCGCTGGCTGCACCCATTACGCTTGAGCCGGATCACAACGACGTGCTGGCCGCGCGCGACTCCGGTTTTTTGCAGATCCACGCCGAGACCTGCCAGGAGGTGTTGGATTCGATTCTGATGGCCTATCGGATCGCAGAAGATGAGCGGGTGATGTTACCGGTCATTGTGAATTTGGACGGCTTCTACCTTTCTTTCACCCGCGAGCCGGTGAGTATCCCCGATCCGGAGCAAGTCAGGCGGTTTCTGCCGCCGTTTCGCCCCGCTCATCTCGGGTTCAAAGCGTCCGCGCCCCATGCGCTGGGCGTCGCGGTGCTCGGCGGAACGCCGTACGCTTATTTCCGTCATCAAATGCATCTGGCCGCGATGAATGCCTTGGAGGTTCACCGGGAAGCGGCCGCTTCGTTCGAGCAACTGTTCGGTCGGCGATACGATGTGGTGGATGGCTACCGGCTCGACGACGCGGAAGATGTGCTCGTGATGACAAACGCATTTGCGAGCAAAGGCAAGGCCGCGGTCGATGTGGCCAGAGCGGAAGGCCGGCGAGTGGGATTGCTGAGGCTGCGCGTCATTCGTCCCTGGCCGGCTGACGCCATCCGTCACGCGCTGCAAGGGCGGCGGGCCGTGGCCGTTCTCGATCAGAATTTGGCGCCGGGGCAGGGTGGCATTCTCTTTCAGGAGATTGCGGCCTGTCTGTATCACGAAGCCCTGCGGCCACGGGCACTCTGTTCCTTCATCGGAGGTCTTGGGGGCCAAAATCTTTCGGAAGGCGAGTTCCGGGCGATCTTCGAGCAGACGGCAGAAGCCGGGGTTAGAGGAAAGGGTATCGGGCCGGTGCTGCTCTATACGGAAGCCGAACATCGCGAGATGACTCAGCTTCAGATGGTGGCAGCAGGGCACGTCAAGCGTGAAGCGTGAAGAGGGCCTCCGACTGCCGCTTCGGGTAATACGAGAGACGGACCGCGAGATACGCTTCACGAGATACG
>JBDTWG010000170.1:0-7558 GCA_040006855.1 Nitrospira sp. | reverse complement strand
AACATCCTATGGTGATATTGCCCGAGCCTGCCGCTCGTTCCTCCTACCGGCTGTCAAAATCGCGATACCTGTCCGGACTGCAGTGCCACAAGCGTCTGTACCTGGAGATTCATGCCCCGGCGTTGGCCACGAAACCGGATGCGGCCACACAGGCGATTCTCACCATGGGCACGGATATCGGCGAATTGGCTCGCGAGCGATTTCCCGGCGGGCGTCTGGTCAAGGCCGGGTACCGTCAGTCTCAAGAAGCCCTGGATCAGACGGCAGAGCTGCTCCAGGATCCGACCCTGCCGGCCATTTTCGAGGGAGCGTTTCAGTTCAATCAGGTCCTGGTTCGTGTCGATGTGCTGGAACGCGTCGGGGTGAACGAGCTGGGACAACCGACATGGCGTCTGGTGGAAGTGAAATCCTCGACCAAGTTGAAGGCCACGCACCTGGATGATCTCACCATCCAAAGTTATGTCCTGGAAGGGGTCGGCTTGGCGCTCGTGGATATCTGTCTGATGCATGTGAATACGCAGTATGTGTTCGATGGTCAGCAGCTTGATCTTGCGCGATTGTTTAGCCTCCGCTCATTGAACGAGACGGTGCGTCCACGGTTGCCGGAGGTCCTGGCGCGTCTGGCCGCCATGCACACGATGTTAGCGGAGATGTCCGCACCGGCCGTTGTCCCGGATGAGCATTGCCAGAGTCCCTACGAATGTCCATTCTGGGCCCATTGCACGCAGGACAAACCGCCTCGGTGGATTTACCATCTGCCTGGGAGCAGCAAGACCGTGATTCTCTTGCGGGAGCTTGGCGTCGAGACCATCGATGACATTCCCGACCATGTGACGTTGACGCCGGTGCAGCGCCGGGTGAAGGACAATCGGGAATGGATCGGCGAGGGGTTGGGGGCGGCGTTAGCAAAAGTCCGATATCCCGTACACCATCTGGATTTTGAAACCTTCATGCCGGCGGTGCCGAAATTTGGTGAGACGAGGCCCTATCAGGTGATCCCGACGCAGTGGTCCAATCATATCGAACAGAGCGATGGAACCTTGCGCCATGCGGAGTATCTCTGTCGGGATGGACGCGATCCACGCGAAGAGCTGACGGTGAGCCTGTTGGAGTCGCTGAGGCAGGAGGGGAGCATCTGTGTGTATTCGAGTTATGAACGCTCGATTCTGGAACGGCTCGCCGAAGACTTCCCCTCACTCAGGAAGGACATCAAGGGTGTCATCGCGAGACTGTGGGATCTTCACATGGTCATCAGAGATCACTATTACCATCCCGCTTTTGACGGCAGCTACTCGATCAAAACCGTCCTGCCGGCAGTAGTGCCGTCGTTGAGTTACGCGGATCTGGTCATTCGCGACGGGGGAGTGGCAGCCTGCGAATACTCGCGTATGATTTTCACCGTCAGTGACTGGATCGAGAAGGCAGGGATTGAAGAAGCCTTACTGCGGTACTGCGAACGGGATACGCTAGCGATGGTCGAGCTGCGGAGGGAATTGAAGAAGAGAGCCGGTTAACGCCTGCCTCTGGTCCTGATCCATTTCACCACCTCTACACACGTCGTTTCGATTTTCTCGTCCGCCATGAGCGCGACACCTCCGAGAGCCAAGAGCGTCATCACCACTGCGAATTCAGTTTGTTCAAACATGTGGCCCTCCTGTGTGGACCAGAGACTATCCTGGACCAGCGTAGGCGAACAGACCACTAGACGCGGGGGATGGCCCTGCCCTCGGTAGGTAAGGGATGTGCTAATAGAAAAAAAGGTGATTATCCCGTCGCCAAGATCCATTACGAAGGATCCGGGTCGAGCAAGCTCTACAGAAGAGTGGGCTACTGGTGGTGTTTATCCGGGGGCGACAGTCACGAAAAGGCGATGGTCAGCCCTGGTCGGGCAAGCAAGGTATGGCGGAGAGGGTGGGATTCGAACCCACGGTCGAGTTACCCCGACTACGGTTTTCGAGACCGTCCGATTCGGCCACTCTCGCACCTCTCCGCACTAGGGCCGGCAAAGAGGTGCAGCTTAACGTGGTCGATGGCAGGATTCAAATGAAATCATGTGCTTGGATGGGAATTTCTTGCTCCCTTACGGGTATCTCACAAGTGAACAAAAGGTGATTCCGTTTTGTAACGGACACATTCCGCCGTAGACTCACCTCGTGACAGGCCACGGTGTCCCCTGTAGCCATCACACAGGTCAGCGACACATCGCCTCTGCGCGCCTCTCCGTCCCACTGGGGTTGAGCATTTTGTGGTCAGACATCCATCTGTAATCATTCCATCCGGCGACACACTTCTCGATGTGCTGAAATGGCGGGCTGAGCACGAGCCCGACCAGACGGCCTACGTCTTCCTGCGGGATGGAGTCACCCCTGACGCCGTCCTGACTTTCAAAGAGCTGGACTTCAAAGCTCGCTCCATCGCCGGGTATCTGCAGTCCCGATTTGCGCCGGGCACATGCCTGCTCCTGGTCTATCCTCCCGGTCTGGATTTCGTGCAAGCGTTTTGGGGCGCGCTGTACGCCGGAATGGTCGCCGTGCCGGTGCCACCGCCGGACGCCTTTCGTCTGAAGCAGAGCACCGCGCGGCTCCTGCGCATCGCTGAGGATGCGCGTCCAGCCGGGGCGTTAAGTACGAGCCAGATCTGTGAGATGCTTCGGCAGCAGGGGCTCCCTGAGAGTTCGATAGGACGAGAGAGTTGGATCAGTCTCGACGAGGCCGGCCCAGACCTCTCCGAGCATTGGACAATAACGCCGTCCACTTCCGCGACCTTAGCCTATCTGCAATATACCTCCGGTTCTACCTCCGCACCCAAGGGTGTCATGGTCAGCCATGGGAACATGACGGCGCAGAGCCGTTGCATTACCGAAGCGGGAGGCTATGCCGCGCACTCCGTCACCCTCTCTTGGATGCCGCATTTTCACGACTATGGCTTGGTGAAGGGAATTATTCAGCCGGCCTGGATCGGTCGTCCCTCCTATCTCATGTCCCCGCTCACGTTTCTCAAACGGCCGTTGCGTTGGCTTGACGCCATTCAGCGTCACCAGGTCACGCACAGCGGCGGTCCCAACTTCGCGTATCGTCACTGCGTGGAGACTATTAGGCTGGAGGATCGTGCGCGCCTGGACCTCTCGGGT
Source organism: Nitrospira sp. (assembly GCA_040006855.1). Lineage (GTDB taxonomy): Bacteria > Nitrospirota > Nitrospiria > Nitrospirales > Nitrospiraceae > Nitrospira_A. Next base: position 4,428 of record JBDTWG010000170.1, on the reverse strand, counting down.
TGGGAGGTCGCGAGTTGTGGCGCCGAACCCATTGCTTCCGACACGATTGATCGATTCGTCGAGGCGTTTGCTCCGGCGGGATTCCGGCGCGAGGCGTTTTCTCCTGCCTATGGAATGGCGGAGTTTACCTTGCTGATTTCACTGAAGCGCCAGGGCCTGCTGCCGACGGTGCAGGCGCTCGACCCGGCTGGGCTGGAACAGGGCGTGGTCTCTGGTGCTAAGCCGGAGGCCGAGCCGGTTCGGCAGGTCGTGGGCTGCGGTGTTCCGGTCGGTGATACCAGGGTTGTCATCGCCCATCCCGAGACCCTGTCTCGCTGCGCGGCGCAACAGGTCGGGGAAATTTGGCTGGCTGGGGCCAGCACGGCGCAAGGTTATTGGAACAACCCCGAGGAAACTGCGCGCACGTTCGGCGCCATGCTTCGCGATACCGGTGAGGGACCGTTTCTGAGGACTGGTGACCTTGGGTTCGTGAAGGACGGCGAAGTGTTTGTCACCGGGCGGTTGAAAGACCTCCTCATCGTTCGAGGCCGAAATCACTATCCTCACGATATCGAACGGACGGTGGAAGAATGCCACGCGTTATTTCGAGTGGGTGGAGCGGCAGCGTTTTCCGTCCAGGAAGCCGGTGAAGAAGCCGTCGTCGTCGTCCAAGAGGTGGAACGTCAGCCTGCCGCTCTGGACATCGACGAACTGGCTGCCGCCATTCGCGCAGCGGTGTCGGAGCACCATGACCTCCATGTATTCACCATCGTGTTCATCAAGGCGGGCACGCTTCCGAAGACCTCCAGCGGCAAGGTACAACGGCGCGCCTGCCGAGACCAATTTACAAAAGGCGAGCTTTCGATCATCGGGCAGAGTCGCCTTCAATCGCCGCAGCATCTCGTTTCCTCAACGGTGGTCAAGACAGAATCCCTCCGCCTGCTCTCACCCGATGCACGACGGCGGCAGGTTGAGCAGGATCTTTGCGTGATGATCGTCGATCGACTGGGGTGTTCGCCAGATGCCATTCACTGCGGCCGGCCGGTACAACTCCTGGGGCTTGATTCGCTCATGGCAGCCGAGGTGTTGCATGCGGTGGAAGAAACATTCGGGGTCTCACTCTCGTTACAGACCCTGTTGGGAGGAGCCAGCGTCGCCGATCTCGCCGCGACGATCGGGGACGAGATCCCTCATCCAGTCATTGAGATAACGACTGACCTTCAGCTGGATTCGACCCAGGAGAATCGTGGCTCCCTCTCCGAGAACCAGGCAGCCCTGTGGTTCCTCAGCCAATTGGCCCCGGAGAGCGCCGCTGCGAATGTCTCGGTCTTGCTGCACTTGCCCCAGGGCGTCAATGCGAGCCTGTTGAAACAGGCGCTTGAACAACTCGGCGAACGACACGCCACTCTCCGCACGACCTATGAGACGCAGCAAGACATTCCCGTCCAACGAATCCACGATTGTTTGCCTCTCATGTGGACGATCATCGATGGCTCCACATGGGACTGGGCGCGTCTGCGTCAGGAGGCGCTCGAGGCTGCAGTTATCCCATTCGATCTCCAGCATGGCCCCATATGGCGAGCATCCCTTTTTCAACGCAACGATGATACCTGGCTGCTGCTGGTCGCCCACCATATTGCGGTGGACGGTTGGTCGATGATGCAGCTGGTGGATGATCTCAAGCGGCATTATGTGTCAGTCCAGACCAGATCCGCCAATATGCCCGATGGAAGCGGCAATAGACCGGTTCCCTACAGTGACTTCGTCGGATGGCATCGCTCGCTCTTGGCAAGCGACGAGGGCCAACGTCTGGGGCAGTACTGGAAAAAACGGCTGGCCGGCGAATTGCCGACCTACGACATATTGTATGACCGACCGCAGACGACCGTCGAGCCGAGCCAGTATGCCTGGCACCCGTTCCATATCGAGGCGGCTTTGGCGGAACGACTCAAGACCTTCGCTCAGGCTGAAGGCACGACGTTGTATGCCGTCTGTCTTACCGCGCTCCAGGTCTTGCTGTACCGGTACACGAATCAGGAGGACACGGCCATTGTGACTCCGGTGTTCGGCCGCAGCCGATCCCGGTTTGCTCAGACGGTGGGTGACTTCGTCAATATGCTGGTACTTCGGGACCGCCTTCAGGCGGAGGTGAGCGGCCACGACCTCCTGGCTCAGACGAAGCGCACCCTGTTGGAGGCGCTCGATCATCAGGACTATCCCTACTCTCGACTTGTATCGGACTTGCGACCGGCGCGCGACCGCCAGCGCGCGCCATTAGCCCAGGTCCTCTTCGTGCTGCAACCATTCAAATTGTTTGCTGAGCTGGATGCGTACATGGGCGCGTCATCCTCGGCCTTGCCGGGTGCCAGCCGGACCGGATGGGAGGCCTACGTCATACCGCAGCAGAGCGGACAGTTTGATCTCTGTATCGAACTGGCGGAATCGGAGCAGGGATTGAGCGGCTACTTCGAGTACAAGGACCAATTGCTTGCTCCGGACAGAGTGGCGCAGATGCAGGAGCATTTTGTGCGACTGCTGCAGGGCTTCGTGACCGACCCCGCGGCGCACATCGGTGAGTTGCCCGTCCTGTCTGAGACTGAGCGGCGGGACAGAGTGCTTGCAGGAGCTCACTCTCCCGAGCCTAAGCGCGCCTTATCCTGTCTCCATCGCCAGATCGAAGCACAGGCCCAGCGAACACCGGAAGCGATTGCGGTGCAGCAAGCAGGGCAGACGCTGACCTATCGTGAACTCGATGCGCGGGCGAATCGGCTGGCCCATTACCTCCGTCGGCGGGGAGTTGGTCCTGGTGTCGTCGTCGGGCTCTGTCTCGAACGGTCGCTCAATTTAATCGTCGGCCTGCTTGGCATTTTGAAATCGGGCGGGGCCTACCTGCCGTTGGACGCCGACTATCCGACCGACCGGTTGGAATATATGCTCCGGGACAGCCAGGTTCGGGTCCTGGTCACTCAGCAAGATCAACTGGCGCGGTTGCCTGCGACCAACCCGCATACCATTTGTCTCGACTCGGAATGGGACCAGATTGCGCGTAGTTCGGACAGCGTCATCGAGGGCACAGACGCATTGGACAATCTGGCCTATGTGATCTACACCTCCGGGTCCACCGGTCATCCCAAAGGAGTGATGATCGAACATCGGTCGATTGCTAACTATGTGCGCGCGATTACCGATCTCGTCGGGTTGAGGGCACCTGACCGGGTGTTGCAATTCGCGTCGTTGAGTTTCGATACGGCCGCCGAAGAAATCTTTCCTTGCCTGGCGACGGGGGCGACGTTGGTGTTGCGCACGTCCAGCATGGTCGATTCTGTCTCGGGGTTTCTGGAGCGCTGTCGTGAATGGCAGGTGACCATCTTGGACTTGCCGACGGCTTACTGGCACGAGGTCGTCACTCGAATGGAATTGGAGGAGCTTGCGTTTCCCAAATCCATACGGACGGTGATCATCGGCGGAGAGCGTGTGCTTCCGCAGATCGTGCAACGCTGGGCCAAGTTAGCCGGTCGCGCGGTGCGCTTGTTGAACACCTACGGGCCGACGGAAACGACGGTGGCCGTTACCTGCGCAGACCTCACCGGTTTCGGCGCAGACGACGAGCTACAAGCCGACCTACCGATCGGACGGGTGATTTGCGGCGCATGCGTCTATGTGTTGGACCCACGGCAACAACTGGTTCCGGTCGGTGTGGCAGGGGAACTCTATGTCGGCGGGGTAGGGGTGGCGCGCGGATACCGGGGGCGTCCTGAGTTAACCGAGGCCAAGTTTATTTCCGATCCATTCTCAACCCTGGAGGGGGCGCGTCTGTACCGGACCGGCGATCTGGTTCGCTGGCGGCCGGACGGGCAACTGGATTACCGAGGCCGCGCGGATCGTCAAGTGAAGATCCGTGGATATCGTGTCGAATTAGAGGAAATCGAGGCGGTCCTGAACCGGCACCCGGATCTGGAGCGCGCCGTGGTCGAAGTGCGTGAGGATCAACCGGGAGATAAACGGATCGTGGCCTTCATGGTGCCACGTCCTCACAACCGGCTGGGACTGGCGCAATTGCGTGAGCAACTGCGTAGTCAACTGCCTGCCCACATGATTCCCTCGTCGTTCATCGAACTCGAAGCCCTGCCGCTGACAGCCAATGGAAAGGTGGATCGGCAGGCGCTCCGTGTCGCCGGCGACAGTCGGGCCAGCAAAGTGGAGTTGACCTCCGCGTTTGTCGCTCCCCGCAATTCCACCGAACAGGTGTTGGCCGACATCTGGGGCGAAATCCTGCACCTGAAAGACGTCGGAGTACACGATAACTTTTTCGAGCTGGGGGGGCATTCTCTGCTCGCCACGCAACTGGTGTCGAGAGTTCAGGCTCTGTTTCAGACGGTCCTGCCTCTACGGCAGGTCTTCGAGAAGCCGACCATTGCCACCTTGGCAGAGGCGATCAAGCAGACGCAG
>JBDTWG010000169.1:0-7594 GCA_040006855.1 Nitrospira sp. | reverse complement strand
GGGATCCATCAGCTGCTTGATTTGCGTCCGTGTGAGCGGACCGCGCAGGTAGGAAAGCGTCCAGCGGGTCTGAAACACTTCCGGAGCGTCTTCATGGACGTTGTTCACCAAGAACACGCGGTTCCCTAACCCTGCAAGAATCTGTTCCATTCGTTGGCGATCGAACTTTTTGCCGCTACTGGCCGCTGCGCCTTCCAATCCCTCGATCACCCGCGCCTTGTCACGCTCCGTTTGCAAGCGACCGATAAACCAGGTACCGGTGTTCGCCAGTCCTTTGTAGTCCAGGTCGACCGGGTTTTGCGTAGCCAGCACGACGCCTAATCCATAGGCGCGCGCCTGTTTGAGCAATGTCAGCAACGGCGCCTTGGACGGAGGGTTCGCCACGGGCGGAAAGTAGCCGAAAATTTCATCCATATATAGGACGGCCCGGAGACTGGTCGTGCCGGACTGAGCACGGACCCAACCTAACGTCTGGTTCAAGAGGAGCGAGACAAAGAACATCCGTTCGGCATCGCTTAAATGGGCGATCGAAAAAATCGCGATGCGCGGCTTTCCCGACGGGCCATACAACATCTGCCCCACATCCAGCGCTGCTCCTTCCATCCAAGCCGCAAACCCGGGGGACGCGAGCAAATTATTCAATTGCATGGCGAGAGCAAACCGTTCCTTTGACGGGAAGAAGGAGTCCAGATCGAGCACGCCAACTTTCGCCATCGGAGGTGTCTGAATCTGCTGAATGAGCATCGCCAGGTCGAGGTCCTGCCCCTTCCGCCAGGCGCTGTCCAGAATCGACGAGAGGAGAATGTGTTCACGGCTCTTGATCGGATCGGCCTGCACCCCGACCAACCCGAGCAAACTGGTGACCGTCGTGCTGATGCGTTCGCGCAAGAGTTCGCTATCGTCGAGCATCTCCTGCGACGGAGCGGCAAATGACTTGAGAATCGATACCGGCAAGCCGGCATTGCTCCCCGGCGTGTACACGACGAACTCCGCCGCGTCGCGGAGCTTTTGAATCCGCTCGCCGCTTTGTCCCCACTCCCCTAATCCCTTCCGCCACAGTCCGGCCTGCTGGGCCGCATAGTCCGCTGAGGAGAGGCCTTTCTTGCGTGCGTCATCCTCGTTGATCCAAGGGGCGAAATCTTCTCCCTGGAGTTGTGGAAACGTGAGCAAGAGGTTGGCGAGATCCCCTTTGGGATCGATGACGATGGCCGGAATACCGTCGATTGCGGCCTCCTCCAGGAGGCCGACACAGAGACCGGTCTTGCCGCTCCCGGTCATGCCCACACAGACCGCGTGGGTCACCAAGTCTTTGGAGTCGTACAGCAGCCACCCCCGCTTCACGTGCTTGGCAGCGAGATCGTAGGGCCGTCCAAGGTAGAAGACGCCCAGCTTTTCAAAATCCTCAGCCGGGCGTGCCTGATCGGATGATATACCCTGAGACAATGATGGAATTTTTTTTTCGCTCGGCATAGACTCCCCCCTGCACACAGCGCTCAGTGGTTCGCAAACGACGGAGGCATTGTATTGGCTGGATCGAACCTCCGCAAGCAAAGGCTTTAGGCATTTCCAGACAACTCGGGATGTATGCCGCTCCAACTAGGGTTATCACCAGTGTATGACTGCGCGCCATCTTAATACATTCAGCTTGAGACAGCGCCGCCATCATTTACCGCCAACCGAGGAGCACCGTTATGAAAAGGTCGTGGGCACTAGGAATAGTCGTGTTAATCGCAGGTTGTGGGCCTCATTACACCATTCCCAACTATGAAACGAATGAAATCGAAAAGGTCATTTCCAGCGGCCGTTCCCCGGAAGGCTGCATTGAAAACCTCAAGGAAGATGCCCAGAAGTTGAACCTGAAAGTGCGTCTGACCGACGTCCAACAACAGGCCACGTCGGGACCGATTTCCTGGATTTACTCAAACAGCTATATGTGCACGGGCAAAGTGGTGATGAGCAAGTCCTAGGGAGCAGGATCATGAACGCACATGCGGCCCTCGCAGGAGCAGGGAAAACCGACAAGGTGGACGGCGCATCGGCCGACTGGAACGATTCCCGGCTCACCTTGCGCTTCCTGCTCACCTTTGACGATGGGCCGCATGCCAATACCGGCAAGGTGCTGCGACATCTGGCGCGCAATCCCATCCAACAGGATGTCAAAGCGATTTTCTTCGTGCAAACGAGATATCCCAAGAGCGGCGGGTCGGCCGAGGGTCGAGCCATGTTGGCGATTGAACATGCGGAGGGCCATCTCTTGGGTCTGCACACCGGAACGCCGCGAGGTCACGTCAGACATACCGGCATGACACCGACGGATCTGGATCGCTCACTGCTGGATGGGAAAGAAGACCTTCAGGACATCACAGGGAGACCAACCCTATTGGTCAGGCCCCCGTATTGGTTATTCAATTCGTCCACGCTGTACCGGTACAGCCGACATCAACTCCATATGCTGTTGTCGGATGTGAAGGCCTTCGATGGAGTGAACTGGGGAATCCAGTTCCTCAGACAATGGAGTTTCCGATCTCAGCTGGCACAGCTCCGATCTCGGTTCTTTAAAGGCGATCTGCCTGTCGTGAATCGTAGCATCCCGGTCGTCGTGACCTTCCATGATACCAATGCCTTCACGGCCGACCATGTGGGCGATTATCTCACGCTCTTGGTAGACCAAGCGGAGCAGTTGGGCCTTCCACTCCATCACAAGCCGTTTCTGGACCATCCCGATGAACTCTTAGAGACCGGACTTCGACGAGCCGTGCCCTCTATTTCGACCGACTGCTCCACCACCACTCTTTTAGAGGCACAATAATATGGCGACCTCAGCGCATGCGGGCCTCAGTACAGAAGGTGATCTTGGCCAAGACCTGGCCAAGCTCATCGTCGACTCGCTCAGACTGGAAGTGCTCCCGAAGGACATCGATCCGGGAGCGGCACTCTTTGGTGAGGGGCTGGGTCTGGACTCCATCGACATGCTGGAAGTCGCCCTGGCGGTATCCAAACGGTACGGCGTGGAACTGCGCTCGGAAAATCGGGCGGCCTTGGCCTCCTTGCGTGCCTTGACGGACCACATTGCCCAACACCGGATTCGATGATGCGCTCAATGGACAGCCAAATTGCGCCGATTTCTCCCGGGCGACGCGCCTATGCCCGCCCTCCCTCTGCGCCGACGTCCTATCCCCTTCTCACTCATGACTCGCTGACCTGCACCATGGCCTGGCAAGGCGATCGCGCACACTCAGTTCAGGATTTCCTGCGGTCGGTGTGGGGACTGGCCGCCCAGCTTCCCCAAAAACGATATGCGATCAATGTCTGCAAAGATCGCTATCATTTTGCCGTCGGCTTTGCAGCGGCATTAGTGGCCAGGCAAATCAGCCTCCTGCCCACATACCGCGCAGAAGAACCCTTGCGCCAGCTCGCGCAACGTTATTCCGACGCCTACCTGTTAACAGACCATGACCAGCTCGAAACTTCGCTGCCTCAATTCCGCCTCGGCGATTGGGCGTGGACAGCCTCCGGGTCGCCGGAGAACCCTGTCATTCCAGCCGCCCAGATTGCTGCCATCGCCTTTACCTCAGGGAGCAGTGGGTTCCCGCAGGCGCATGCCAAAAGTTGGGGGTCTCTCGTGATGGGAGCCAAGGCATTGGGTCAACAGTTTGAGTTGGCGAGCTATCCTCCCCGGACCGCCGTGGGAACCGTCCCGGCGCAACACATGTATGGATTGGAAACGACCATCATGCTTCCACTCCAGTGGGGCTGGAGTTTGCATGCCGGCAATTCCATTCTGCCCGCAGACATTCGCACGGACCTCGAACGGCTGGGCTCACCGGCCTGGTTGATGACCACGCCTTTCCACCTCAGCGCCTACCTCAGCGAGCAGACGATGCTGCCCGGCCTCGAAGGCATTATTTCTGCGACCATGCCGTTGGCTCGCTCGGTCGCGCAGGATGCGGAACACCTGTGGCATGTGCCGGTCCATGAAATCTACGGCTGCACAGAAGGCGGAATGCTCGCTTCGCGACGTGCCTCGGATGGAGACCTCTGGACCCTGTGTCACGAGTTGCGGATGAAACAAGAGGGCGACAGCACATGGGTGATGGGCGGGCATGTGGGCGCATGGCTCCAACTGACGGATCGCATCACCTTGCACAACCCGCGTGAATTTCTGCTTCTCGGACCCAATCACGACTTGGTGAAGGTGGCCGGTAAACGCGCGTCTTTGGCGGCGCTCAATGCGGCCCTGACCCGTGTCAACGGAGTGGTAGATGGCACCTTCTACTGGCCTGATCAAGGACGGTCCTGCAACGGTCGCTTGAACGCCTTCGTGGTGGCTCCTGGTCTCAGCCGTGCCGCGATACTCGCCGATCTCAGAAGGCGCATCGACCCGGTCTTCCTCCCCCGCCCCTTGTATCTAGTGGACTCCTTGCCTCGAAACGCCACCGGCAAGTTGCCTCACGAGCAACTGGAAATCTTTGCGGAGCACATCCGGCACTCCCAGGCCTAAGGCCCGAAAGACGATCCATGCGATATGAGGTGCAGCGATCGATTAGCCCGAACCATCCGGCCTTGGCCGGGCACTTTCCCGGCAACCCTGTCGTTCCTGGGGTCGTCATCTTAAGTGAGCTCGTGCGGGCGACGGAAGCCTGGCTCCATTGGACCGGCGATCCTGTCTCAGTGACATCGGTAAAATTCATGTGCCTTCTACGCCCGAGCGAACCCTTCACTCTTCTGTTGGAACGACTGTCAGAGAACAGGGTGTCTTTTGCAATTCTCCGCGAACAGGTTCGTATTGCTGTCGGCTCGCTCCAACGTACCGCCCCCGTGACAGATCAGGATCGGCCATGAGCACCCGTTGGCTCGCGCAACGTGAACGCGGCAGCCGCAGACTGATTCGTCTTCTGGCCTGGATGACGCTTCGCCTGGGCCGTTCCGTGGCACGCTGGATTCTCTACCCCATCTGTCTGTATTTCCTGCTGTTCTCCCGGGGGACGCAACGCATCTCCCGCGAATACTTGCAGCGCATTCTCAATCAGCCCCCTAGCTGGAAAGATGTGTTTCGCCATTACCATACCTTTGCGTCGACCATCCATGACCGGGTGTATCTCTTGTCGGGACGGCATCGTTATTTCGATATTCGCATGGAAGGCGCATCCGCATTGCACGCCATTCTTGCCCAAAAGCGTGGCTGTATTCTCTTGGGATCTCACCTGGGAAGTTTTGAAGTACTGCGCGCGCATGGCCTGTTCGATCAACAGTTACCGATCACTGTGATCATGCATGAAGCCGCGGCCTCCAACTTGAATGCCGTATTGCATAGTCTCCACCCTGAGATCCGCGAGCGCATCATCCCTCCCGGCACGCCGGGTACCATGCTCGCGGTGAAGGAACGACTCGATCGAGGTGAAATGGTCGGGATCCTTGGTGACCGAGTGTTCGGTGAAGAAAGAGGGATGACGTGCGATTTCCTCGGCAAGCCGAGAACGTTTCCGGAGGGACCGTTATTGCTGGCCGCGCTTCTGCAAGTGCCGGTCGTCTTGTTTTTTGGTCTCTACCAAGGTGGTCGGCAGTATGACATTCATTTTGAGCCGTTGGCGGACAGCATTCCTCTGGATCGCACTCAACGGTCGGAGACCCTTCGTCCCTGGGTCGAGCGTTACGTCAGTCGTTTGGAACATTATTGTCGGCTCTATCCGTACAACTGGTTCAATTTTTATGACCTTACCGATGACGCTCGCCCGGCTCACACTGCTCTGTAGCCTGCTCTCTGGGCTACCAGTCGCCGCCGAGCAGGAGAGCGGGACGTCACTTTTGGACTTACCCGGGCTGATGGAACTCATGGCAAAGGTGACCTCCCGCGAAGATCGATTTACCGAAACGAAGACCGTGGCCATGCTGACTCAGCCCTTAATACTGAAAGGGACCTTAGCCTACGTACGGCCCGACCGCGTCGAAAAACATGTCACGTCGCCCTATGCCGAACACCTCGTCGTGCAAGGCGACCAACTCACCCTTTCCACCCGGGAAGGCACGAAGCACCTGGCTGTGGACAGCCATCCGTTGATTCGCTCGTTCATCGAGGCCATCAGGGCAAGCCTGGCGGGCGAGGTCTCCGTCCTGAGGCGGCTGTACCACATCAAACTCCAGGGGACCCAGCAGGATTGGATGCTGACGCTTCGACCCCTGGATGCACGGGCGGCGGAGTACCTCACCTCGATCACCCTCAGGGGTCATGGAGATCGATTGACGGCGGTCGATATACGCGAAACCGGAGGAGACCGGTCACTCATGCAGATCCATGAGCCGGCCTCGTGATGCGGCAGGCTCGAGCGGCGGTCATTTTCTGGATGGTGCTTGTTTTTGTCAGCGGAGGTGTGATTGCGAACATGACAGTGACCACCGATCTGACGGCCTTGCTGCCTCGCTCAGCGGATCACACGCAGGAACTGTTGGTCAATCAACTGCGTGATGGCGTAGCCGCGCGACTCGTTCTCATCGCTCTCGAAGGAGCCTCGACGGAAGTCTTGGCCGAGGCCAGCCGAAAGATCGCCCACAGTCTGAGGGAAACCGCCCTCTTCACATCGGTGAACAATGGAGATCCCGCCGACTATACGGTCGAACGCGATATCTTGATGCGCCATCGTTATCTCTTGAGCTCGGCCATCACCCCCGAACATTTTTCGACGCCGGCCCTGCGAACGGCCCTTGAACGACAGCTTCAGCTGCTCGGCTCGCCGGCGGGCGCGGTGATGAAAGCCGCATTACCCTCCGATCCCACCGGTGAAGTAGCCCATATTCTCTCCGAATTCACGACGAGCGACCAGCCTTCGATGCTGCATGGGGTATGGTTTTCCCGTGATCACACCAGGGCTCAACTCGTGGCCGAAACCGGCGCGCCAGGATTTGATCTCGATCAACAGGATGCGGCGGTGCGCGCGATCCACGCCGCATTCGCCTCAGCAGGCCTGCCGGAAAGCAGTCGACTCCTGCTGAGCGGCCCCGGCGTATTTGCGGTTGAATCCCGGGCCACGATCCAGCGCGATTCCTGGCGCCTCTCCCTCGTGGCCACCGTGATGGTGACCGCGTTGTTGTTCGCCGTCTACCGCTCCCTGACTCCGCTGTTCTTGAGCCTGCTGCCGGTGTTGACGGGACTGCTCGTCGGGGTGGCTGCAGTCCAGCTGGTCTTCGGATTTGTGCATGGCATCACGCTCGGCTTCGGCGCGACCCTGATTGGAGAAGCGGTCGATTATCCTGCCTATGTCTTGACCCAGGTCAAGGCCGGCGAGCAGTTGCAGCAGACCTTATCGCGAATCTGGCCTACCCTGAGACTCGCCGTGATGACCACGGTATTCGGTGCCCTCAGTATGTTGTTTTCAAGTATCACCGGCCTGTCACAATTGGGCGTGCTTGCGTTCGTGGGCGTGTTGGTCGCCGGATTAGTCACTCGCTGGATCCTCCCGGCATTGGCACCACGGATGATGCGAACGGCCCCGCACCAGATTGTACCGCTGAATTGGACTGCGCTCTCCGCATCAGTGGGTCGCGCCCGCTGGATCGTCTGGTTGTTGGCGCTTCTCGCTATCGCGACGCTGGCCGTCCG
>JBDTWG010000168.1:0-7598 GCA_040006855.1 Nitrospira sp. | reverse complement strand
AACAGTTGCAATGTTCCGTGCTCGCCGTTAAACCCCTTGGCTTTGTCTCCCCGGTAAAGCTTACTGATTAGGAGGCGCCAAGCCTGACCTCTCGTTCAACTTGTCCTTGGGCACGGGGTCACGGGCAATAAGAATCTCCCGTTCATCGTCGCGCTAAGGAGATTCACTCCAACTTGCATAAGAAATTCCGACCCGAAGCGCTTGCCCGAGGGCATGCGGCAGGAGAAATCATCAAAGCAGCCGAACGAGTTAAACCTGATTTGCTTGTTGTCGGATCTCGAGGATTGCGAAGTGTCACGCGAGGACTGCTGGGAAGTGTGTCGCACAACGTGGCTCGCTACGCTCCCTGCTCGGTGTTAGTCGTTCGGCAAATGGCCGATGCGACGAAAGTAAAGATTTGACTCAATTGGACACTACTGCCCAATGGAATTGAGCACATGCTGGGTTTATAGCTGGAAAGAATCTAGGCATTCCTCCTCTGGATCATCTTCTCCTCGAAAAGACTATGGAAGCTTTGAAGCTTTGCCGATCAAGGACTGTGATAAAAGTGATACAATCATTCCACACTCCAAAAACTTGTTCTATTAACTCAATTGCGGAGGAGCAAAATGAAGAGTCTCATTCTTGCGATATTTTTTGGATTGACTTTGTCTGCTGCTGTGACAGAGGCAGAAACAGTAGCGAATCCCTCCGCAAGGTGCCAACAATTGGCTCATGCTTATGGGTCTAGCCCAACAAACGAACATAAATGGCCATGGACTTTCGAGTGCTATGCGTATCCCTGTGAAATTGTACGCTTAGCAGGGGGGATTCCTCCGTCGGAGTTCAGAGATACAGAGAGATCCCCACCAAATCTGCTCCCTCCTGACTTGAGTCAAACAACTTTTTAGCGGAAGGGTTAACCCCCTAGGATCTTTTGCCTTCTCCCAATTTTTCACTCTCTTCAGATGGCGGCATCGTGGAAAGCCGTTCAGCCTCCCCATAATGCCAAATGATTTGTTCACGAAGCTCCGAAATTTCCTCACGGTTTGCTCTTATAAGCGCCCTCCACTCTTGTCGTTTGATTTCTTTCGGATCCAGATACGGCTTCTTGTTGAACCGTTCCACCCGTTGCTCCAAGTGGGCCACCTTGGCTTGTAGCCGGACAGCCTCTTCATCAAGCAAGTCGGCAACCTCCCGATGCTCTTCTGCAGACCACTCCTTGGCAGCCTGAGGGGAAAGGTAGGGAGGCAGCACATTCCCTTCAGATGACAGCACCCCGTTAAATCGGTCGGCCTCCCCATGATGCCAAGCGATTTTTTCATAAAGCTCCGAAATTTCTGCACGGTATGCTCCCATACGTCTCTTCCAGCTTTGTCGTTTGATTTCTTTCGGATCCAGATACGGCTTCTTGTTGAACCGTTCCACCCGTTGCTCCAAGTGAGCCACCTGATCTTCCAGCCTGACAGCCTCTTCATGGATCAGGTCAGCAGCCTCCCGATGCTCTTCTGCGGACCACTCCTTGGTAGGCTGAGAGGAAAGGTGGGGAGGCAGCACCTGTGTTTTGGTCTGCTCACAACCGAGAGAGAGACTAGCCAAAATGATACCTGTTAGGGCAACCATTCCTCTTTTCATAGTTCAGCTCCTTCTGGTAAAAAAAGGGATCGGAATTAGACGGTCATCCTTCCTCCTACCCTTTCTGCCTGGGAAGATATACCTCAATCATTCGGAATACCCCCTCTTTTCTTATCATCAAGATAAGCACTTTCCGAACCATAGACAAATAGATGCCTACGGGTTAACCCCGTGGCACTTAATCGCGGGCCAGGACCTGTCGGTGGGCGGCCATCACCCGGGAAATAGTGGTTTCACTGACATTATAAAGCCTCGCCATCTATCCGCCGGTTTTTCTCCCGTCGAGAATATTCTCGATGATATCCGTGCGTTGGTCCTCCCGAAGAGTGGGCTTTCGGCCACCTGTTCGCCCTTCGTCTTTCGCGACCTTTAACCCAGCCTGGGTCCGTTCCCGAATCATCTCCCGCTCAAATTTAGCGAAGGCGCCCATGATCTGCATCATCATGCGGCCTGTTGTGTGGTCGTGTCGATGGCCTCGGTCAAACTTTTAAAGCCAGCTCCAGCTTGGTGAATCCGTTCCATCATGACCAGAAGGTCCTTGAGTGATCGTGATAGGCGATCCAACTTCCCAACGATGACCACATCATCCTGTCGTAGCTGGTCGAGCATCTTGTGTAGTTCGGGTCACCGCCGAAGTTGCCTATTGAAATGTTCCTTTGCCTACCACCTGATTGCCTGAACAGCCTGGAACGGCACTAGCTGTCAGGACGCCAGAGCATTCCCGTCTGGTCCAACCTCACTTAGCCTGAATCTCCTGGTTTCATGGCACTTTTCTCAAATCGATGCACAATGGGTTACATCCCCCATTGGACCATTGGGAATAGAGAGCTCTGGTTTCTGCTTCATGAGCTCAGCTTGGCGAATCACCATTGGTTCTTCACGTTGAGGGGATGTAGCATTTTCGGCATCCCAAGGGGTCATCGTCAGCAAAGGCAGGGAAATGAATAGCCCTAACTGTATAAATTTCATCAATGGTCTCATGGAAACGGTCTCCTTTATGCCCGTGAAGGCTTTTGACAGAAAGTGCTCCCTTCACATGCAGACATTCATCTAGGCTCAAGAGTGTCGGCATTTGGCATGCTTTGCCGGTTGGCCGGCGTATCAATCGTCGTGGGCAGCAGGTGGCCAATTAAGCGGAAAAGTTTTTTCTCCATCGATGGTTTCCAGCTTCACCTCTTCCTTTCTTTTGCCCATATACAGTAATTTCCCGGTATAGAAGTGGTGATGGCCTTTTCCACCCTTGAGATGGGCCTCGATGACATCATTATCCAAATTCACTATAATGATCTTTTCATCCACGCTCCACACATGCAGCCCATGTGCAGAAATATATAAAAACACAAACCAATAAAAGGCCACAAGTTCACCGCCGTTTTCGAGAGGAAGCCACACTTTCTGGAATTCCTTTTTTCGCTTCGACTTGTGGGACCGCCCCAATACTATCAAGACCAGCTTGCGTACAGGGAGCATCCAAATGTACGCCAAGGCTCCCCCTAGCTTATAGCAGCAGGTTATTACATCATTCGAATATCGAACGTTCCAACCAATCCATCCGTAATCTTGCCGGTCGGATCTTCATGGTGTTGAGTTAGACCCATATTATAATTATCACGCTAAAATATGAGCGATTATGCAAATACCTAAAAATCCATTGGCACTGTTCCTGTCTCACGGTGCGGGGCCGTTACCAATGTTGGGTGACACTGGGCATAAGGAATTGGTGGAGGCCCTTTCGGTAATAGCAACTTCGATAAAAAAGCCGTCGGCAATGGTCGTCATTAGCGCGCATTGGGAGGATAACGTTGCCGCGGTGACGCACCAAGTTCGACCGCCGATGATCTACGATTACCATGGGTTTCCGAAGGAAGCCTATGAGTTCCAGTACCCGGCGCCCGGCGCACTGGAACTAGCTGAAAGGGTCTACGCCGCACTTAACGCCAACCGAATAGAAACCCGACTCGATGCTCAGCGTGGTTTCGATCATGGTCTCTACATTCCTATGATGCTGATGTATCCGAATGCCGATATCCCATGCATGCAGGTGTCTCTGTTCAACAGTCTGAACCCTGCAGAGCACATTCGCATCGGTGAAGCCCTTTCAGAGGTAGCGAAGGACGGCGTGTTGATCGTCGGAAGCGGTTTTTCGTTTCATAACATGGCGGCCTTTTTCGCCAAAGACACGCCGGAATCTCGGGCCATGAACCAGTCCTTCGAAAACTGGCTGATCGATACGTGCACTAGCCACGCCATAGACGAAGAGGAGAGATTCAACAGACTGGTTCATTGGGAAGATGCGCCGTCTGCGCGTTACTGCCACCCGAGGGAGGAGCATTTGCTTCCCTTGCATGTTTGCTTTGGCGCTGCTAAGCGACCCGCCAGCGCGGTTCTTCAACTATCGATCATTAACAAGAAAGCCAGCATGTACCTTTGGTAAAAGGTCGCCTGACTCGCAACGGGAAACAAAAAGCCTCCTACTTCTTGATAAGAGTAGGAGGCTTTTCTTCGCTCGTATAGAGAATTCGGTGTTTCTTGGTGTGCTCGATCTGCTGTCAATCAGCCGTAGATCAAGCAACCTCACTCTTTCTAACGATTGTCAGTTAGTGCTTTCCCTCACCATGCGCACCACGATGAAGGTCGATGACGGTGCCCGCCTCATTGACCTCGACCGTGACGACTTCGCCCTCTTCGAGGGGTTTGGTTTTCATATCAATGCGGCCAAGCGGAAACACCTTTTCTCCGTCGATAGTTTCCAGCTTAATCTCCTTCTTCATTTTCCCCATATGCACTAACTTCCCCGTATAGAAGTGATGATGGCCCTCATCCCCTTTGTGATGGGCTTCAATGACATCGTTGTTCTCGTTAACCAGAATGGTCGCTTCATCCCCCTTCTTCCATTCGGCATGTCCATGTCGTCGCGCGTCATTCTGATTAAGAAACAAGGTACCTGTGTCGGTCTTCACCGTCACGATATCACCTTTTATGACCGTCACCACACCACTTACTTTCTTGTGTCCCTCGCTGAGCGTATCCGCGTGTCCGATACCTGATACCATGAATACCATGCCGATAAAAACCGATGCTGCCATGATGTGAAGATTCATCTTACGATTCATGCCTGAGTTCCTCCTTTTAGGATTGTTGAAAATTCATTCCGTTCAGCGATTAGGGGGGATATTATATCCTGTTTTTGGTCCAGGCTCAATCATTTGGCACTCTCCCTGGAATCATCCTCGCTCCAGATGCCTCCACATCTGTGCAAAAATAAATAAAAAGACAACGCAATACAGAGCTGCAATCTCTCCCTCATTTTCGAGAGGAAACAACGCGTTCATCCCCTGCGCCATCTTACGAACCGGGTGGATGTGCCGTCCTGGGATACTCCATCCGCCGATGCCTTGTGGACGAAGATCTGCGGGAAAGAGCGATGGGTCGGAACCCTGGAAACGCTCTGCCAGCGGATCGGCCAGGTGAGCTATGAATAGCTGTGGGATCTGCGCGTGACGCAACGTCTTGCCCTGATTCACTATGTTCGGGGGCGGCTCGTGCGCCAACTTTAAGAGCATGCCGCGCATGACGACCGGATTCATGAAGCGCGGGATGCGTTGGACCCCAATGCGCTGACTTTAGGTTTTGTCGGGGGTTTACGGCGTACAAACGTCCCGCGGTGATTTTGTCCGATCGGGAACGGCTGATTCTTCTGCTCTCTGATCCACAACGTCCGGTGCAACTGATTGTCGCCGGAAAAGCCCATCCGTACGATGCGGAAGGGAAACGACTGGTTCAGGCTTTGGCCCATTTTGCAGCACAGCCCGCGCTCCGCATCGAGTGGTATTTTTAGAAGATTATGAAAGGGCTCTGGCTCAGGAATTAGTGGCCGGTATCGACGTGTGGCTCAATACGCCCCGGCGTCGGTTAGAAGCCTCCCGAACTACCGGAATGAAGGTATTAGTCAAAGACGGGCTCAATCTCTCGGAGCTGGATGGATGGTGGGCGGAAGCGTACACCCCGGCAGTAGGTTGGGTGATTGGAGGGGAGGGACTCGACCCCGATCCCCGGAAAGATCTCTTGGAAGCTGAACGACTCTATCAGAGTCTGGAACAGCAGATTATTCCGGAATTCTACGAACGTGATCAAAAGGGTATTCCGCGAAAATGGATTGACCGGGTTCGTGCCAGTATGTCCACCCTGACGCCGCACTTCAATAGTAATCGCATGATGCGTGAATATGTGGAACAGGCCTACCTGCCTGCTGCCGAAGCGTATCGGGCTCGAATGGCCAATGATGCGGGGTTAGCCAAAGAACTTGAGGGTTGGCAGGACACACTTCGTGAAAACTGGAAGAGAGTACTGTTCGGCGATCTGAGGGTGCCCCAGCCGAGGATTGATTTGTATTTGACGTTGACGTTTATTGCGGGGACCTTGAGCCTGGTGTAACCCTGGTGGAATTGTATGCAGAGGGCCAGGATGAGCATCCTCCCTGCCGGATTCCTCTTCAGATAAAAGGACTCGGTTCCGGGTTAGTCAATGTATGTTGCTATGGCGGGTAAGCTCCGGCTTCACGTCCAATGAACCATGACACCCCACGTATTTTGCCTTTCATCCGCATGCGTCGGTGCCATTGGAATGTGATGAGATTCTCTGGATGGGGTTAATGACGGACCGCTCACTTGTTCTTAGCCTTTCGTTTCTCAATTCTCTGTGTCAGCTCTTAGCACTGGTTGGCATCCTTTTTTTAATCCATTTTGAGTGAGAGCATCTAGCAGAATTGCCCGGACCTTGTAATATGGCCCATGAACATGGCATTGCTCGCAAGGGCAGGAACAACCAATTTTGTCTTCCTTTGATCGGCTGTACGGAAGGTTATAAGAAATCTGCCTACCGTTATAATGAGACAAGCAGAAATATTCTTCGAGAAATACATACTTTTCTGATCTTCGTTTTCGTTTGCCCTTCCTGCATGAGATATGAAAGATAGCAGCTCGATCCTTGAAAGTTGGTCTATCAATGTTGCGGCAGCCATGACTGTACGCCCGACAAGGTCCGGTCGCGAATCCACAGACACCATTCCAATTTTGACCTATCCCGCCATCTAATCATACCCGAATTGTACGAGCCGCATTGCCGCTTCAGGTTCCGGACCTGGTTCAGCAGTAAGCACCTTACATTTTAATTGATGAGGTTTTGACTCGTATTTTTCAGGTGTACGTATCGGAAACGTTTCTTAGCTGAACCCTAAACAAGAGAGGCCAAAATTTTTTTAATGACAACAGAGGTGTCGAGCGACTGAGTTCTCCTCAACACAAAATAAAAATTAGGGCATTTCCACTATGTAGACAAGTTCTCATGTTAATTCCTTACAAGGGGACATAGGAATAGTGTGGAAAAAACACCCACCTCAATTTTGATAGTGAGGAAAAACGCGTCACTACCAGTGTCTGTCTATTATTAACAGTCGTGTTGGCTTTCCGAATGACAACGCATCTGATCCGGAGAGGGGGGCTGAAAATTTATTATCTCCGGGAGGTTCCACTTATTTTTGTTTTTATTGAAAGGGTACAAGACCAGGATGGTTTAGCCTGGCATCTACTTTGCTCGTAAGCCATTATTGTGAGTCAAGCAGAGGAGAAAAAGAAACCAAACAGGCCATGGGTGTTCCCGATGCCTGTCTGCAAATTCCGAAGGGGAGAGGACCTGAGTACACGGTGCAGCTAAAGCGCAATAAATTGGATTAGCCTGTATGTCAGGAAGTCCTGATTTTTCAAATGGCATAGCATAGAGAGCAAGAAGATGATACCGCTCAACAAGCGGAGAAGAATTAGATGAATATTAAACACCAGGTTCAAGCTGTGATCAATGGTATTTTGGCTGGAAAACTTTTGGAAACATTTGTCGCGTATTACGCTGACGACGTCGTGATGAGTGAAAATCGAAAAGACGAACGAGTCGGGAAAGCGGCCAATCGGGAATATGAGGAAAAGTTTGTC
>JBDTWG010000167.1:0-7604 GCA_040006855.1 Nitrospira sp. | reverse complement strand
CACCTGATCGGGCGACAGGTCGTTGATTTCATCCATCCCGAGTCTCGCGCTCTGGCGCAAGAGCGCATGACGAAGATGAGCATGACCCACCAGGTCGCGCCCAGCCTCGAAGAGCGATTCTGCCGTCTCGATGGAAGCGTGATCCCCGTCGAGGTGACGGCAGCGCCGGTTCTGTTCGGAGACAAGCAGGCGTTTCAGGTCATCGCGATCGACGTGAGCGCGCACAAGCATCTGGAACAGGCCCTGTTATCGGCCAATCTGCAACTCACGGCCATTCTCGACGGCGCGACCAATATCTCGATCATCGCGACCAATACGGAAGGCCTCATCACGACGTTCAATACCGGAGCGGAAGCCGTACTCGGCTATGCCTCCCACGAGATGGTTGGTGAACAGGTACTGACCATGTTGCATCTCCAGGAACAAATTGATCAACGCGCCCGGGAGCTGAGCGAATTGCACGCGCGCTCGATCAGCAGCTTCGAGACCTTGATCGAAAATGCCCGGCATGGAGGGTTCGACGAGCGGGAATGGACCTACGTGAGAAAAGACGGAACCCATTTGACCGTGCTATTGACCATCACGGCCCTTCGAAACGAAGAAGGCACCATCACAGGATTTCTCGCGCTGGGGAAGGATATCACTCAAAGAAAGCAAGCGGAGAAGGCGTTGACGGTGGCCGCCCGGGAGTTGGAACGCAAAAATGTCGAACTCGCCCATGCCAGAGATGAAGCCCTCCGAGCCGTCCAGCTCAAAGCTGATTTCCTGGCAACGATGAGCCACGAAATCAGAACCCCGATGAACGCCATCATCGGGATGACGGGACTCTTGTTGGATACCTCCCTGACCCCCGATCAACATGAGTTTGCCGACACGGTCCGCCGTTCGAGCGACGCCTTGCTGACCCTGGTGAACGATATTCTCGATTTCTCAAAAATCGAAGCCGGCAAACTCCAGTTCGAAACTCTGTCCTTTGACCTGCGAACCACCATGGAAGACACGCTGGAGCTGCTCGCCGAACAGGCGCAGAGCAAAGGCCTTGAGTTGATCGGACTCGTCGATGCCGCAGTTCCAATCGGCCTCCTCGGCGACCCCGGCCGCCTCCGTCAGATTCTGGTCAACCTGATCGGCAATGCCATCAAGTTCACCTCTACCGGGGAAGTCTTTCTACATGTCACTCGCGAAGCAAACGAGGGGCCCGGGTTCCTGCGGTTCGCCATTCGGGATACCGGAATCGGCATTCCCGACGCCGTGCAGGCGCGACTGTTCCAAGCGTTCACCCAGGCCGACAGCTCGACGACCCGTCGATACGGCGGGACCGGCCTCGGGCTCGCCATTTGCCAGCGTCTGGTCCATCAGATGCAGGGCCAGATCGGAATCGAGAGCCGACCGGGCCAGGGCAGCACCTTCTGGTTTACCGCGCACCTGCCGGAAGCAACGCTTCCCGCCCCGCCTCCCGCACACTCGAGAACGCAGCTTCGTGGACGCCGAATTCTCCTGGTCGATCCAAATAAAACCGTCAGAGATGCCCTCCATCAACAACTGGTGACTTCTGGAATAGATTGCGCGGGGGCACAAAACGGCCACAAGGCCTATGAGATGGCACGTGCCGCCGCAGCCAAACAAAAGCCGTTCGACCTCGCCCTGATCGATCTGCACCTCCCAGACATGGATGGGTTCGAGGCTGCCACAGGCTTAAAGGGCGATCCTGTGACTGCCGCCATGCGGATCGTCATTCTTACCACCGTGGGACGGCGGGGAGACGGCAGCACTGCGCAAGCCCTCGGCATCGATGCCTATCTCACGAAGCCGCTGAGACAATCCCAGTTGCTGGATTGCCTCTGCCGGCTAGTGGACGGCACAGCTCCAGTCGACATAGTACAACCAATCCACGCAACACCACTCATCACGCGACACACCCTGGCCGAAGCCCAGACCTCGGCCATCACTCGGTTGCTGTTGGCGGAAGACAACCCCGTGAATCAAAAGGTTGCCTGCAAGATGCTGGAGAAACTCGGCTGCCGGATCGATGTTGTGGGAAACGGCCAGGAAGCCGTCACGGCTCACGAGCGAGCTCCCTACCCGCTGATCTTCATGGACTGTCAGATGCCCGAGATGGATGGATTTGAGGCCACCGCTATGATCCGAAAAATGGAAGGCTCTTCAAAACACACGCCGATCGTCGCCATGACGGCGAACGCCATGAAAGGGGATCGCGAGAAGTGCCTTGCCGCCGGGATGGACGATTACGTGGCCAAACCGATCCGCCCGAAAGATTTGCAGACTATCCTCGACACGTGGCTGCCGAAGCGCGACGAGGCGTCTGCGGCCTGAACCTCCTCCCAGATCCGACATCCCGCTGCTCTGACCTCGACCGTGCGATCCATCTCCTGTTACATGCCCTCATCCAACAATTGACAGAAGTCGATCCGCACATTAGGATACGCGCTCACGAAGGAGAGTGAGCGCACGCGTGAGCCATCCGTCCCCTTCCGGTCCCACACCATCACATCCCACATCCCTCAGCCGCGTTGAGCAGGCGTTCGAATTCCTGGTTTTCGGCAGCCGGTGGATTCAAGCGCCCCTGTACGGCGGCCTCATCGTCGCCGAATTGCTATACGCGTCCAAGTTCTTACTCGAACTCTGGGAGATGGGGATTCACTTCAAGCAGCTCGAAGAAACCAAATTCATGCTGGGCGTGCTCGGACTGATCGACGTGACGATGGTGGCGAATCTATTGACCATGGTCATTATCGGCGGCTACGCCACATTCGTAAGCAAGTTGGATCTCGAAACTCACCCCGACCGCCCCGAGTGGCTCACCCATGTGGACCCGGGCACCATCAAGATCAAGCTGGCGGCCTCCCTGGTCGGAATCTCCAGTATTCATCTGCTCAAATCTTTCGTCGATATCGCGAACGAAAACCCCGAACATGTGAAGTGGAAGATTTTCATTCACATGACGTTCCTGGGCTCCGCTATTCTGTTGGCCTATACCGACAAGCTGATGCAACGAGACCGGAAGCATTAGCCGCCTCGGGAGGTGAATCCATCACGCCTCTGCCTGGCCGGCACCTTCTTCGGACATGCCAAGCGTTCAGACCCAACAGTATCGCCTCAGATACGGCTGGTATCTGATCGGATAATCTCGACGACCGGCCACACGCAGGGATGAATCCGTGTCTACCGGCCGATCCATTCCATGAAGTTGGCTGAAGGCTTGTCGCATGGTGAAATGCTACATCTGGGAGCCTAGGCATATGGCTTGCTTTTTCTACACATCAACCCGATCGCTCTATCCTGCCCACCGAGGCGACACTCCTTGCGCCGACCGTCAGGACGCAATGAGTCAGCCAAGGACTTGATCCCTTGGAGTAACCATGAAGATCCTCGCGAACCAGGACGATCCGCTTTCGCTCACCACGATTCTAGAAGAAGAGGCCAGGCTGCTCGATGGGCGCCTCTCAAAAGACGATCCCATCACTCAACGCCCACGCGCGGGACTCTGCTTCTCAGGAGGAGGCATCCGTAGCGCCACCTTTGGACTAGGAATGTTGCAATCCCTCGCGCGGCTGCAGCTGTTGAATAAGTTCGATTATCTCTCCACGGTCTCGGGCGGCGGCTATATCGGCAGTTGGCTCACCGCCTGGATACATCGCCATCCAGGGGGGCTCGACGGCGTCATCGAGGACTTGCAGGTGACTTCAGAAGCGCATGTGGCAGACAGGCCGCATCCGGTCCAATGGCTGCGAAACTACAGTAACTATTTGAGTCCGCACTTGGGCTTCTTTTCCGCCGACTCTTGGACCCTGCTCGGCATCTATCTGCGCAATCTGCATTTGAATTGGATGGTGCTCTTACCGCTCCTCATGCTGCCCTTGCTCCTGCCCCGTTGGGTCATTGCTCTAGCCCGATTGAACACCCCCGAGGAGCGGCTACCCACCGCTGCTGTTCCGGCCCTCCTCCTGACCGGTCTGGGACTCTTGGTCATGGCGCTGATTTATCTGCACCTCTGTCGTCCGGCGCTACGTGAATATCGGCTCAATACGTGGTGGCGATACCTCGAACAGCAGCGATGGTTTCTCCTGGCCTGTCTGGTCCCGTTGGTGGGAGCCACGCTGTGCCTCACTACGGTCTGGGCTTGGTTTCGGAATGCAGGCGGCCTGATGGGTCAATTCACTCTCTACCAATCCGTTGTCAGCGGGGCTCTGATTCATACCGGCAGCTGGCTCTTCGCCACGGTCGCCCTGAAACGCTTCAAGGCCATCACCTGGTGGCTCATCATCGAAACCGGCGCTGTCGCGGCCACCGGCGCATTGGGCGGTGGCTTTCTCTGGACGGTGCTGGCAAAGACACCGGATCAGATGGCGGTTGCGCAGTATGCCGAGTGGTTCGCCTCTTTTGCCGTCCCCGGTGTGCTGGCCATGTTCTTGCTGACCGCAACCATGTTTATCGGACTGGCCAGCCGTTTTACGGAAGAGCAGGACCGCGAGTGGTGGGGGCGCACCGGCTCATGGGTACTCATTGTGATGGTCATCTGGTCGACGCTGAGTGCCGTCGTCGTTTTCGGGCCTGGGCTGATCGCCTGGATGCCCACAATGGCCTCCGCTCTCGGTGGATTATCAGGGCTCACGACACTCATCCTTGGATTCGGCTCGCGCACCACCGCTCAGGGGGAAGAGGAACGATCGCATCTGACCATCGTCACCGATATGGCCGTGAAAGCGGCTGCGCCAATTTTCATGCTCTGTGTCTTGATTGCGCTGGCACTCGCCAGCAGCTGGCAACTCGATGTGTTCGCCCATCAATTCGACCGGCATCTCAGCGATCTTGCCGACGCGGACCCCACGCGCGTGGGCCGGCTCATGCCGCCGGATCCCTGGGGACATAATCAGGTGCTCCATAACACACCGCCTTGGATGCTGCTCTCGTTCACCTTCCTGGTGGCCGCGCTCGGATTCCTGATGGCTCGCTTTATTAATATCAATCGGTTCTCACTCCATGCGATGTACCGCAACAGGCTCATCCGTGCCTACCTGGGCGCCTCTCGTGCTCGGACCGAACGGGAACGGACATTTAATTCCTTTACCGGGTTCGACAATCTGGACAATCCGGCCATGAGTGATCTGCGGTTCGATGACGTTCGGCTGGCTCGTTGGCTCTATGCACGGGAGGTATCGTCTCACACTCGCGCGCAGCTCCTAGCGTTTCATGCCCTCCCCGCACCTCCGCCGGCTCAGTTGCAAAGCATGATCGACCGGCTAAGGCAGGAAATACCTGCGCTGCTGCAGCGCGGTGTGCTACGGGAGGCCGCCGACCGCCTGCAGGTCGGACCAGCCTGCGCCGCCAAGCTGAGGGCGTTACAACAATCGCCCGATGACAAGGCGGCGGACCAGGACGCCGTCAGCTGGTTCGTCAACCTTTTCCTCAATCGGACCTATGAGCGGATGTCGCGACCGCTGCACCTCGTCAATATTGCACTCAATTTGGTCAAGGGGGACAACCTGGCCTGGCAGCAACGAAAGGCCCAATCCTTTACGATCAGCTCCCTCCATAGCGGCAGCTGGAATCTCGGCTATCGACGCACCGAAGCCTATGCGGCCAACCACTATCTCGACCAGCCGCTCTCGCTCGGCACTGCTCTGGCGATTTCCGGAGCCGCCGCCAGCCCCAATATGGGTTATCACTCCTCCTCGGCGGTGACCTTTCTATTGGCACTATTCAATATTCGTCTCGGCTGGTGGCTCGGCAACCCAGGCCCGGCCGGCGTCGACACCTACAAGCAGGCTTCCCCGACTGTCTCCGTCGGTCCCCTGATCGCCGAAGCGTTCGGCCTCACCGATTCAAGACATCCCTATGTGTATCTCTCCGACGGGGGACACTTCGAAAATTTAGGATTGTACGAAATGGTGTTGCGCCGATGTCATTGCATCCTCGTCGTGGACGCCGGCTGTGATCCCCACGCAACCTTCGAGGATCTCGGCAACGCCATCCGAAAGATTCGTATCGATCTGGGTATCGACATCGAGCTGGATCTCGACGAACTGAGGCGAGCACCAGGCGCGACGACCTGTAGCCGCCACCATGCGATCGGCTTGATTCGGTATGACACAGTGAACGCGAATATCCCCGCCGGCACCCTCCTGTATCTCAAAGCCTCGCTGACCGGCGACGAGCCTTCCGACATACAGGACTATGCGGCACGCCATCCGGCGTTTCCTCACGAACCAACTTCGGATCAGTTCTTCGACGAGGCGCAATTCGAATCGTATCGCCGGCTGGGTGAACATGTGGCCTGGGAGGTCCTGCAGCCGGCTGCTCAGTGTAGTGACCAGGATGTTTCAGCATTGTGCCAGGCACTCCGCGCCCACTGGGCCACCACCCCCTCCGCTCGTCAAACCGCCTCACGTGGACAACCGACCACCACAATATGATCGTCGATTGAGCCTCGACCAGCCGGCGTATGTCGGTAGGTGTCGTTCTGATCGGAAGGGCAGACCAGCGGTCATTCCCAGGCAGGCACCTGCGTCCCGCTCCCATCCTGCCAATGCGGAGCCCAGGCGAGAGCGACGAGCTTAATGGCGATATTCGATTTGGTGGGTTTCAGCGATAGGGTTTCAAATCTCTCCGTGAGCGGATCGGTCGCCGCGCTCAGCGCCTCCGTTTCAGCTTTGAACCGACGCTCCAGCTCAGCCAGCTGCTGTTGGAGCGCTGTCGCATTGTCCTCGGCCTGACTCACATCTTTCGATTCCTTGATCACCCGACCAGCCCCACGAATCGCAGTCGTCGCTTTGCCGATATTCGTCGCGCTGATTCCCTTGCGCCCGAGAAACGCCCCTAGGATAGTTGCGCCAATCGAGATGGCAGCCTGAACCTGGCTGCTGCGCGATTCGGTCTGCTGTCGTTCAACCATGTGCTCGGCCCGACGGATGCGATCTTGAAGCGCGGCGATCTTGGGGGCATATTTTTTTCGCAGGCTGTCGAGTTGTTGATCGCGCTCCTCACGACCGGCCTGCTGAAGCCGCAGGCGAAAATCACGCTCCGACTCCCCAGGCTTCGACAGGGTCCTCGTGCTGGGACTGCGGAGCAGGTCTAGTTTTTGGGTGCGGTACAACCAGCCGGACAAGTCGTTTTTCCAGACCTGATACTGTTTGGCCTTGGTCGCCGCACCGGGGAGTGGCCGGAATTGCGCGCCACCGGACGGATCATGCTCCAGATCAGACAGAGCCAGCTGTGTCGCCGTGGCTTGCTCCCACTCCACCGGCAGGGCTCCATCCTGGATAGGTGCCAACCATGTCAGATCCTCCTGCGTATCAATTCCTACTTTCGCATCTGCGAATCGCACCAGCGCCGAACCCAACACGACTGGCCGATAGATCAAGCTGTTCCCACCCCTGTGCACGCCTCGAACGGGAACAAAATATTGCGGAATATCCGGCGGCAACATCGGACGTGAGGCGCTGGCCCCGGTCGCTGATGCCGCCCCTAATCCAGATCCACATTTTTCTGGCCCCCCTGACGCCTGCCCACTCACGCCTAATGTCTTGAGGGGATCCATCAGCTGCTTGATTTGCGTCCGTGTGAGCGGACCGCGCAGGTAGGAA
>JBDTWG010000166.1:0-7621 GCA_040006855.1 Nitrospira sp. | reverse complement strand
TGGAGGGGAAGGAGCCGAGAAATCTTCTCTCACGGTAACGCCAGATTACATTATGGGGCCTGAAGATGTTCTGGAAATCACTGTGTGGAAAAATGCAGATCTCTCCAAACAAGTCCAGGTAAGGCCTGATGGAAGGATCTCCCTTCCTCTAATTGGCGATGTGTCAGCCGTGGGGCGCACGGCGGCGCAGTTAACTGAAGAGATTTCGGCACGCTTGAAGTCGTATATGGAAAATCCAACAGTTTCTATACTAGTGCGCGAGGTGAATAGTTACCAGATTTACGTTCTTGGCGAGGTAAATGCCCCTGGTAAGTATCCATTGAAGAGCAAAACAACTTTACTGCAAGCCATCACGATCGCGCATGGCTTCACGCAGGTGGCCGCACGCAATAAGATTGTCGTGTTTCGATTTGGGAAAGATGGTGAAGGCCTTCACAAGATTAAAGCAAGTTATGACGACATTGTATTGAGGGACGGTTCTGACCAAAATATAGAGTTGAAGCCAGGCGATCAAATTGTTGTGCCTTCTGAAACTATGGTGGTGTTGCCGTCAAGGTAGGAAAGGTTTGAACTAGATTTGCCTGTGAATTCCCGCGGAATCGAACTAAAGGAGTTGGGAAAATTGAAAACTTTCGGTTGCAGAAGGTTGCGAGGGGGGGTATGTATTGTGTTCAGTGTGCTCCTTGCTCTCCCAGGGTGCTGGATCGGTAATGAGCAGATAGATTTTAATGTCACATACATCCCTCCGAACGAATTTTTGCTGGGGCCTGAAGACGTTTTGGTTGTAAACGTTTGGCGGAATCAAGAGCTGTCTCGGGAAGTGATAATTCGCCCTGACGGGAAAATTTCTATGCCATTGATTGGTGATGTTCAGGCGGCAGGGATGACGTCCAATGTACTAGCCAAGAGAATTGCGGATGGGCTGGCTGAGTTTATGTCCAATCCGACCGTATCGGTTCAGGTGAAAGAGGTGAATAGTTACTATGTCTACGTGTTGGGCGAGGTGTCGAAGCCGGGCAAGGTTCCACTAAAGTCATATGCAACAGTTTTGCAGGGTATTTCGCTGGCTGGTGGATTTACGACATTTGCTTCGAGAAACAAGATCCATGTGCTCCGGGTCGTTCCTAATGGCCAAGGGCAGCCAAAGCAGGTTCAGATTCCCGTTCCCTATGAAGATATCCTTCAAGGTAAGAACTCGGAGGGCAATTTCTTCCTCAAGGCTGGTGATGTCATTGTCGTGCCGTAACCAGTCCTTGAAGGTCTGCCGCATTAGTCTGTGGATTTTGGCACTAATCCTGATATCAGGGTGGCGGGGAGCTGACTGTTTTGCCCAGCAGATCCGTGTTGTGCCGACAATCTCTGTCATCGAGCAGTATGATACCAATGTGTTTTTTGCTCCAAAATCACAACTTCCTGTTGGAAAGAAGGCCGACGATCTTATTTCGATATTCACCCCTCAACTAAACTTTATGCAGGGCAATACGCTCGTAAAGACAAACCTGTCGGTCGGGGCGATCATTCAGAAATTTGCACGCAACTCGGAGCTTGATAACGTGGGATTTAACGCGGCCGCCGGCATTGACCTTTCTCAAGCGGTTAATAGGGTTTTGCCAAGAATGAGGGCGTTTCGTGTATTTGGAACCTATGCATACAGCCCTTCCGCTTCTGCATTTGGCGCAGGAGGCATTGGCGGCGGCGCGGGCGGCGGAGGAGGGTTTGGCGGCGGTTTCGGTACTGGTGGGGTGGGGATTTCCGGACCTGTCGATTCAGGCCTTCTCACCCAGCGCATCAGGACAACCATGTACAATGTTGGATTTGCGGACTCTTATTCACTTTCACCAACCACGGATTTTCAGACTACCTATACTTACTCCCAGCTTAGCTTTGGTGGTGCATACACTCCAGCTACTACAGGGCAAACAGCAAATACTGTCTTCGATACTTCCACACATTCTATTAGCGCCGGCCCAACATCAAAGATTTCCGCGACCGATACCTTAAACGTTAGGTACTCGTTCACTCAAACGTCCCAAGCGCAATTTGGTGACTTTACGACGCATGCTGGCACGCTTGGGTGGGGGAGGAGTTGGTCCAGGGAATGGAGCTCCAGTCTGAATGGAGGGTTGACGCTCATCGAGCCAATTCCTGATACGTCTAACTCAGGCGGGCAGCGAAGGATACCCGCTACTATTTTTCCGACCGGAGGGTTTTCTGTCAACTATGCATCAGGTTCATCCTTTCTGCGGAATCTTGGAAGCGACATTAGGGAAGCTACAGGAGGTGGTGGAGGCGTTGGAAGTGGTGGAGGCTTTCTTCCACTTCTCCCCGGGATGAATATGCCGGGCGGTATTGTTACTCCGGGATCCTATCGAATCTCTCTCATTTATAATCTTGGTATCTTTCCAAGCTTCGTTCAAACCGCCGGTCCTATTTATACGCATACGGTTTTATTGGGAAGCACTGCTGGGATTACAGATAAGCTGACAGCCCAGGGGAGTCTCAACTATGCGCGGAGTAGTTTCACCTCGGATACCATCGGGACCACCTTCAGCACATATGGTACGACGGTATCGCTAAATTATCTCATTACTCCAACATTCACAGCTAGGCTTAGTCATCAATGGTTGAACTTTGATAATCAAACAACTCTAGGCAGTGCGGGGGATTTGGGTTTTTCTAAGCAGGTGATCTTGCTGGCATTTACATACGCGTACGCGCCGCGTGGTGATTTCTTCCGGTCTGGTGCATTTTGGGAAAGTCCATCCGGGGGATCATCCTCCGATGCAGGCAACACTGGGTCAGGAGGGGTTGAGATAAAGAAATGAACACGCGCACGTTGTCCCCAGAGGATTATTGGCGGGCGGTTGTCAGCAGGAAGTGGCTGGTTATCTCTGCAGTCCTAGTCTCACTCAGCATTGCTGGGGTGGTATGTGCCATCATGCCAAAGGTGTATCAGTCGTCCACGAAAATGTGGTTTGAGGGTGCAAAGATAGAAGAATCTATAGTGAGTGGTCCTAATCCGGCAGGTGGAGTGTACGCGCCAACTCTAGACGACCGGGTTATGGAAGTCCGACAGTTTGTGATGGGTCGAAAAACACTGGGCCAAATTGCCGGAGAGTTCGGGTTGTATGGGTATGAAAAGGACCACCAAGATGCTGCGGAGTCAGAGAACGCTATTAGGGCCATGCGGGGATCAATCAAGGTTGAGCCTACCAAAGACAAGCTGTTTATAACTCTGTCGTTTTCCAATGAAGATCCGATTATCGCCAGGGATGTAACTTCGAGACTCAGTGATCTCTTCATTGAGGAAACACTAAAGGACCGAGAACGAGGGGTTGAAGCTGCTGAAGATTTTCTGGGGTTGGAGCTTAAGCATGCGAAAGCAGAGCTGGAAGTAAAAGAGAAAATTATTTCCGAATTTAAACAGCAACATTTGGGTGAACTCCCACAGCAAATAGATGCGAATTTGCGCAAATTAGACCGGCTTCAGGATGACATGCGGTCGCAAAGTGAGCAGGCCCAGAATCTGCTCAACCGTTTGAGCCAAATTGATAAATCAATAAAAGATTACGAGGAGACTGGAGAGGTCAGTGACTCTCCCATGGGGGGAAGCGTCAAACGGAATAAAGATCCTCGTCTTGGAAGAATTAAGGAATTAGAGCGACGGTTAGTGGAACTTTCCTCGATGTATAAGGAAACGTATCCTGATCTTGTCCAAGTTAAGGAGGAGATTAAAAAGCTCAGGGAAATGACCTCTGCCCAATATCGTGACTTGTTGCCGGATAGTGAGGGAACGGAAGAGCCATCCACCGCGAAAAGATCTAAGCGGAAGGCCATCGATCCGTACCATGCTGAACTGCTGAAGCAGAGAGAGGACATTGTCCTTGAACTGGATTCAGTGAAGCGTCGCCAAGCACACATTTCTCTGGAAATCTCTCAGTATGAACGTAGAGTAGAGCATACTCCTGAACGAGAGCAACGATTGAAGACCCTGGAGCGGGACTATGAAAATCTTCAAAAGAACTATCAATCGCTATTAGACAAAAAACTGAGTGCGGGCATGCAAAAGAGTTTGGCTCAGGGCCGTAAAGGTGCCAAATTCAGCATCGTAGATCCGGCGTATACCCCGGTTGTTCCTGTCGTCCCCAACATCCCGCTCATCATGGCGGCTGGGCTTGTTCTGGGCTGTGCATTAGGTTTTGGGGGCGCTGTTGGGCTGGAACTTATGGGGCGAGGATTCCGGTCTGCCGAAGAGGTTGAGGTTACATTAGGCCTTCCCGTTATTGCTTCTATTCCGCTTTATGAAAGTGCATTCGGTGGAACAATGCAGACGGTTCGAGCACTATCGGGTAAAAGTCGAGCAGCAACTTTATTGTTACCCGGCCAGGAAAGACAAGACGAGGACCCGAGGGTGGCGGGTGGGCTTCCTATCACGGCGGCCACAAAACAGAGACTTCAGAATGGTCAACTTCATAACCCAACGCCTGGTCTCGAGTTGGTTTCAATGTGGAGACCGCTCTCATTTGTCGCCGAACAGTATCGCGTTGCGGCTACTCGGCTCGAATTGATGACTGGAGATCGAAAAAGCACTGCAATTGTAGTCACAAGTGCCGTGATGGGAGAAGGAAAGTCATCCACAGCGCTCAATCTGGGGTATGTGTTGGCTAAAGACCTTGATCGCAGAACCATAATTATTGATTGTGACCTTAAACGACCCATGCAACATATCTATGCTGGGGTCTGGCAGCAGCCAGGATTGGCGGAAGTACTTCGCGGGACCAAAGTCATGGAGGACTGTTTGCAGCGACTGGGTGATGTGGGGCCATGGATTCTTACTGCAGGGGCAGTGGGAGATAATCCCCTGGCCTTGTCAAAGATGCATCAGATGGCTGACTTGATCACTGAATTAAAAGAGAAATTTGACTATGTCATTATTGATGCTCCGCCAGTTTTACCGCTCGCGGACATGCAAGTATTAGCAAGTATGGCGGATCTTCTCGCCTATGTCGTGAAGGCAAGCATGACCGGTCGGGACGTTGTCCAAAAAGCACTGAAGGCGATCGGTGACACCACCAATGTTGGAATCATATTGAATGGCCTGGATGCTCATACCACACCCTACTATATGCAGCAGGAATATTATCGCGAAGCCCACCATGAACAGCTCAAGTAAGCCCGAACAGGAAATCGGCCTAGAGACTGCCGCCGTTTCGCAACCTTTGGTTTCAGTATCAGTAAGCTTTCCTAAATTTACGCGTCGCGTGTTGATTCTTGGGGTTGGGCCCCTCGCGCGAGACCTTTGTCAGACGTTGCTGTCGAAACGGACTGGTTTTACGGAAGTCGTCGGGTTTCTCGATAAGGATGCAAGTCGCGTCGGCGAACGCTTGGTAAATCCGAGTATCATCGGCACATATGATCAACTATTTGAGATTGCCGAGCGATACCAAGTTCATACTGTGGCGGTGTGCTTGGAAGATCGTAGAGCGGTCCTGCCCGTTCAAACTCTCTTGGACATGAAAGCTATGGGCCGCGACGTCGTGGATGGCCACTACCTGTATGAAGAAGAATCTGGCCGGCTTTCGATCGACCACCTCAAGCCGAGTGCCCTTATTTTTTCGACTGGCTTTCGTCGTCGACTCATCACCATGCTACTGAAGCGATTCTTAGATCTTTTGATTGCGGCAGTGGGGATAGTCGTGCTCTTACCGCTGGTATTTTTTCTGGCCATTATTATCAAGCTCGATTCATCCGGTTCGGTGTTTTACAGACAAATGCGGGTCGGATTGCGCGGCCGTCCGTACATGATTTGGAAGTTCAGGTCCATGCGTCAGGATGCCGAACAAAGTGGGGCAAGGTGGGCCTCTAGTGAGGATCCTCGCATAAGCAGAGTCGGTAGGTGGATCCGAAAGTGGAGATTGGATGAACTCCCTCAGTTGATCAATGTTATGAAGGGCGAGATGAGTTTGGTCGGTCCAAGGCCTGAACGACCTGTTTTTGTGCAAGAGTTGAGGAATACCATACCCTACTATGATCTAAGGCATACTGTTCGTCCGGGAATAACCGGTTGGGCACAAACGCGTTTTCGATACGGTGCATCGAAGGAAGATTCCCATGTCAAACTTCAGTACGATCTTTTCTATGTAAAGAATCTGTCATTGATTTTGGATTTTCGCATCGTCATTCACACTGTAAGAGTGATGCTAATGGGCGAAGGTGCGCGCTAGTGGAGCACATGGCTGGGGTTAGTTCGAGACATTGTCTGTCCTTCGACGTCGAGGAACATTTTCAGGTATCGGCGTTTGAATCTCCAATGCGCAGGAGGCATTGGGAGCAATATGAGAGTCGAGTGGAGGGCAATACCGAAAGACTGCTTGGATTGCTGGCCCAAAACGGGGTGCGAGCGACATTCTTCGTACTCGGATGGCTAGCAGAGCGGTATCCCTCATTGGTCCGTCGAATTGCATCAAGTGGGCATGAGGTTGCCTCGCATGGGTACGGGCATGAACTCATTACAGGTCAAACTCCCATTGCCTTTCGTGAGGATATTCGGAAGGCCAAGGGCATTCTTGAGAGTATTCTCTCGCAGCCGGTGCTGGGCTTTCGCGCTCCCAGCTTTTCCATTACAAAGGACACGATGTGGGCGACTCAGATTCTTGTCGAGGAGGGTTATATATACGATTCCAGTATTTTCCCGGTACTTCATGACCGATATGGTGTGCCTTCCGCGAATCCTGAAGTGCACAAGCTTTTGACTCCCTCAGGTCTTTTGTGGGAGGTGCCTCCCTCTACCGTTAAATATATGGGTGTGCGATTGCCTGTTGCGGGTGGGGGATATTTTCGCTTGTATCCATATGTCATTTTGCGAGCACTCCTTCGCAAGCTAGAAAGCGAAGGCTCTCCGTTAGTGATGTATCTGCATCCGTGGGAATTCGACCCAGACCAACCCCGAATGGAAGGGTCGTTGGTATCGCGAATGCGACATTACCTCAATCTTGATAAGACGGAAAGCCGATTGCGCACGCTCTTACAGGATTTTTCCTTTGCGCCCATTCGAGAGGTGTTCTTACCTATTGACCAGATCTACGGCCAACGTTTTCATTCTTGGTCTATTACGGGAGAGTCTTCTTCGGCTACGAGCGCATCCGGTACCATGTCCAGTTGATGGTATTCATGGCGTATTCTCAAAATAAATGGATCCGTTGCGGTTGGCGGTGTTATAGTTTCAGCGAGATTCACGTGTGTCAGCTGTTCCTGGCCCATGCTACGTCTGTGACGTTGATGAGTGGGGAGCGATTATCAACTCAGCGCGACGGCGTTCTGTCAGGCTAGAAAGCCTAGCCACCTGCCAAAACTCATTTGTTGCGAATTCCTTAGGATAAGAGAGGGTGTGCATCCGAAGACACCCTTTTTTGCATGCCGTGCTACTCTTGTGGTGTGGGCGTATTCAGGTCCTCTTCCTGCAGTTCACCTCAGTCGGTTAGTCGGGAAGGGTGTCCCACCAGACCTCCTGCTGTTGTGATCGAATCTGTTAACTAGGTATGACGATGGAATATGCCGTAATGCAACATGATTCTTCCTCGATAGTGATTGAACCCCGTACGGGCTATGTCCACGTGGGATG
>JBDTWG010000165.1:0-7687 GCA_040006855.1 Nitrospira sp. | reverse complement strand
ACGGTGGTGTGCAAGGGCAATGGAGTGGGAGCGCAGGATGAGAGGGCGAAACCCAGGACTCCAAACCCCACGATCCAAATTGTCCCAATCATAGCCCGGCCCTCCATTACGGCGTCTTGTATATGAATCTTTTTAGCTAAGGGCATAGGCTGCTCCTCAGATGAAGGCTTTGCCATATATCGCTCTTAAGGTCAAGGAACTCCGGTTTCCTACAAAGAGGCATGGCGATGTCGACCGGGTTGACCTTTGGGGCACTCTCCTCGCGTTATGGTCTCGCCCACGGCATTGTGACCCAGGAACAATATTCGTTTTTGGTCGCAGCCGTCATTGCAAGCGCCGTGGTTCCAACTGGGATTGCAGGCCGGATGTTTGTCCCGCAGCATCGGTTGCGCCGCGATGAGAAACATGGCAAGGACCGGGGCAGATCAATGGTCTGAGTGAGGAGGGATCGCCTCACCATTTTCCCCAGGTGGGCTGGGAGGACGCGAGAGATTCGGCTGTGAAATCAGCCGTAAGAATGAGTGACGGCTGAGACTACCTTGCGGTAGTTTTTCGTGTGCTAAATTTGTGCTAGAAGTCGCCGAAAAATAACAACCTCGCCAGAACCTATCGACCCAATCGACGACTCCTAAACCGAGCCACTATCAAGGAAAAGCGGGGAAACCATAGCTCAGTCAAGCCGTTACAAAGTTTCTATTTTCCGAATTGCCAAGGCGAGGGTCGCGGGTTCAAATCCCGTTTCCCGCTCCAAATTTTCCACACGCACATTCCTCGATGGGTTTTGCGAGAAATCCTCTACTCCCCCCCTTAGCTCACCGAAGCGTCATGCGGCGAGGATGTATTCTTAGTTGTTGCCATTCACGACAACGCGAGATCTCTAACTCGTGCGGCCTGGTCCCGACAAACTCGCGCAGGCCTAACTGAATAGGCGAAACAGATCAACGGTCAGGCTGACGCCATAGGTTGGGCCAAAGTCACTCCTGCTAATGTTTCCGAGACTATCATTCCACGTTTCCAGCCGCACAGGGCCGCCAGTGATCGCTGCTGACCAAAAAAATTGTTTGCGGCTTTGTCCGACTGCATTGACAAAAATTCCTGAATCCCAAGTGACCGCGAGTTCTATTTCCCATGTAGGCACGGTTTCGCCTTTGTCGTTTTGGGCATATTGGCCAAAGGCCAGCGCAGGTTGAGCAATATGCGAGGTTTGTTTAGTAGCATGCAGCACAGCTCCGTCTTCTTGGAGACTCACACGACCCAGGATAGATGTCCGCACACTCACCGCTCCCCAATCCCCACGATATAAATCGGGCGTCACTTGAAGGCGACGGATACCGGTCCTCAAAAACACCTCCTGGTAGAGTGTGCCGACTGAGAACCCTCCGCCGAAAAATATTGCCTTGGGCTGCCATAGCGGGAGCCACTTTGTCACGGAGCCGTCGACCATGACATCGGTGTCTCTCCGCGACTGGAACGTCGGCACAGGCGGGAGGTGGCGAAGTTGGTGCACGACTTTATTCTGGAAGAATTCGCTGGGTTCATTGCTCGTGGGACTGATGCCCACGGTGAGATTCATGCTCCATCCAGCCGACGGGTCCCCCCAATGGTGCGTCCGACTGAGTGTGATGAGATTGAGCCCCAATGTCTGGGAGATGGTCGAATCATACTTCGCGCCCGCTCCATCGGTGGGCGTAAAGCGATCGAGCGTCAGCCCGGCAGTGAGAGTTGAATACTGATCTGGGAACGCGAGACCACCCCAATGGGCAGAAGGGGCGGGGGCTTCACCAAATGCCTCTGCATGGGCAAGCACTACACTAAGTAGTACGACGCACACTATCCTCAGCCCAAGAAACACGCGATCCCCTTTCAACCGTTGCGGGGTTGGCACAGTCAGGTCTAGATCATGACGCCTACGGGGAGACAAGGCAGCTTTCATTCGACCTACTGGCTGTCAGGCAGGGGCCTAGTGTAACTGCCTGCTAGCCGGCATGTCCGGCCCTAGAAACGTTATTTTCGTCCGGTCTCGCAGAGGGTAATTCGCTGATGCCTGTACGCTCTGTGTCCCCTCCGATTGCTGGGGTCCTCCGCTAAGGGGTTGGAAAGCTTCGCGGTGAAGATCAGGCGTGCAGGAATGAAACGCGCGGCCCTGTGGTGGCAAGCGCGCATTGGGAAAGGCGGATTTGGAATATCCGGCGCAAGACTCGTCAACGCAGAATCAGGCAGAAGCAGGGATAGCGTCTGCATCACGATTGGAGCGAAGAGGAGAAACATGCTGAAGTGTCCTTCGTGGAGAAGCCTTCATATCGAATCCGTGTCACCTTTCCGATAAGACAGTGCTCTTGTAACACGTTCCGGGCTTCTTCAAAAGATCGTTTCACCATATCCCTTTTCTTCGTGATACTTTGCGTCTGCATGCAGGGTGTGTGAGCGAGAGCGTCCGTATGGTCGCATCTCTCCGCTTAGTCCACTTGTCCAGTCATACAGACAGCAGGGTATTCCGCCGTTGCTTCTTCACAAGGACTTAGTGTTTCGATTTGATAGTACTGAGCTTGTTAGCGTTTGAGCGAGGGAGGGGCTGATTGTCCAAGAGCGCGAAGGCGCTGCAGCAGGTTTTCTGCAGCGGAGCGTTCTTCTGTCGTCAAGGGCGCGTGTCCAAATCGGACTCGAGCATAGAGCTGAGTCAGTGCATCTGCGGAGGGCCAGGCCTCCGACCATTTCTCATGAACATCGCGAAGAAATTCCAGCGGTGTGGCGCTTGCCGCCTTCACGATGCCGTGCTGTGCTAAGCCGGCGATCATGTCACTGTACAGGGTGATGACGACGCGCTGATTGGCCGAATAGACGTCTTGCCGCAAGGATTCATGCCCATGGTGCCGTAGTGTCCGCATCACGAGGTAGCCCGCCGTAATTGCGAGTAGAAAAATGAGCGCCGTCCGCGGAATGCCGACTGGTATAAGCGCTTTCATGAATCGGCCGAGCACGGTGGATCCATGGTCCAGGATGTTCGTCAAGGACTCAGACATGCTTGCACGCATTGCCTCTCCGCTTTCCCGAATGCCTTGCACGACTGCGTATTGGTCGCTTGCGCTGAAGTTGACGAAGAGACGATCCCATGTGAGTCGGGCCGAATCCATCACGCTGCCGACAGATTCCCACCAGGTTTGGGTCGTCGCTTCGAGGGCAGCTGGGGTAGGGTCCATCGTGACCCATCCTGATTGCGGAAAATAGACTTCCACCCATGCGTGGGCATCCCGTTGACGAACCGTATAGTAATTTCCAAACTGATTCCATTCGGTGGCCAGAAATCCCGTCACCAGCCTGGCCGGAATCCCAACCGTACGAAGCAGCATGACCATCGCGGTGGCGTAGTGTTCGCAGTAGCCGGTTTTCCGAGTCAGAAGAAAGTCTTCCAAGGGGTGCGCCGACTGCAATGTGGGCACATCCAAGTTGTATCGATACTGGGTCAGTAAATGTGTGCGAATCAGGTCTACTTGCTCCAAGACGGTGGTCGCGGGTTGGGTCACTCGACGTGCGAGGTCGATGACACGTGCGTCGAGGGCGGGAACCTGGAGATATTGTTGGGCGATAAACTCAGGGTAGAGAAAAGCGGTCGCCGGCGTTTCTGCTGATATCAAGCGGGACGGGAGAGAGGTGACCGTATAGTGGATGCGGGTGTGAGAAGGAAACGGAAGCTGCAAGGACCCCATCAGATCGGCCTGTACCGAGAGGAAATTGCCTGTAATGGAAGTAGGCATCGAGACTCCGAACAACACGGCCGTATCGAGTGGCTCAAGAAGAATGTCCTGTCGGAGTCTCCTGGTGGCCCCAGCTGGCTTCGCGGCGGACGTTCGGAACGTAAACGTGCCCTGAGGGAATTCCGTGAGCATGCGCCGGTGTGGCAGGCTGTTGCTCCAGGATTTTCCATTGTAACGATTGTAGGCGACCCCGCGGAGATAGAGGGGTTCTCGTCTTGATTCGTCCCCGACGGCCTCCGGTAA
Source organism: Nitrospira sp. (assembly GCA_040006855.1). Lineage (GTDB taxonomy): Bacteria > Nitrospirota > Nitrospiria > Nitrospirales > Nitrospiraceae > Nitrospira_A. Next base: position 3,692 of record JBDTWG010000165.1, on the reverse strand, counting down.
CTCTACCCGCATCACGATGCTGGGGTCTTGTTTCACCGGACCGATGGCTCCAAGATCGACCTGCTCCGAAAAGCCCGTGGTGCGTAGACTTTCCTCGTGGTTGTGTTGAAAGAAGCCCACCCCGATTCGTGGAATGGAAAAAAAGAACAGCACTGTGAGGCCGAATGCGCAGGCTGCCATGGTATTGGTCGTCCAGAAGAATCTAGATGTAATGGGAGCAAACGACGAGGGGGGCAGCGCCTCGTCAAGGTCGGTCGATTGATGGCCCGGCCGCTCATCCTGCTCCTTCACGAGGTGATAGAGCAGCAGAGTCCAGATTCCCGCCACGAGGTAGAAGAAAAAAAAAAGCGCGTACCAGATCTGGGTGGTGAGTGCGGCAGAGGCCAGGAGCGTGATCACACTAATCGCATACAACTGCAAGGCATCGCGCCGTTGACGGAGGTTCGAGAGTTTGTTCACCAAGAGCAGCACGAGAAAATGTATCCCGGCCGGGAGAAGTTCCTGCGACAGGAGCAAAAGATCGATCCAGAAGCCGGCGAACGCGAGGAGGAGGAAGACATTCCACGTGAGCGCAGAGAAGTGCAGGTGGAGCAAGCGACCGGAGATCGCAGACGCGTGATTCATGCGCAGGATCGCCAGGGCAAATGCCACACCTGCCAGGGTGAGAAGCCACAGGGGCAGCGAGATTGCGAGCGCGAGACTCGCGAAGCTCGTGGCGGCCAGCAGTATTGAGCTAAGTCTGAAGGCGTGATCCAACCGCATCGAAGAGGTCCCTGTAAGACTGAGGGGAAATGATGTGGTCGACGGTTGGCAATTCCTCACGCTGGGCAGGGTCAGTCCAGGGTAGCACCAAGATGGTCAATCCTTCATACGACTCTGCTAGCGCCTGTGCCATGGCCTGTCGAATGGACTCACCTGAGGGCGCAGGGCGCCGCTCGCAGAGGGCTAAGGAGTGAAGCAAGTGAAGGAATTGGTCGGGTCCATTGGCCAGGATTTCATCCTGGTCGCCGAGTAGCAGGCGGACGTGGTACCCGCCTTTCAACAACAGATCGAACAATGATGCGGCAATCGAGAGCGCCCTCTCGAAGACGTCATCCTCCTCAACTGGCGCGACGGTTGATACGGCCACTGTGACCCATTGCTGGTCTTCCGCTTCGGTTTCTTTGAGCATTAACTTTGAGGTACGGGCCGTCGTCATCCAATGGATGGCGCGTGCATCGTCACCCGGGCGAAATTCCCTGAGATTGTACAGCGAGTTCCCTGGCCCGCGACGAGCCACTCCGTGATGTTGCCCGATAGCCTGCAATTCATGGAACTGCAGCGATGGCAAGGGGATGATTTCCGGACAGACGATGATGTTGGCCTCGGTACCATAGAACGCCTTCTTGTGAAACAGTCCGAAGGGAAACGGTGTGACGACACGGACTCCGTCGAATCGATACGGTCCACGTCGTCGCACGAGTAACGGATAGGAAATCAGCGTCGAGGAGTGGGGGGCGAGGTGCGAGAGGCGAACCTGGCGATCAATGTCCTGCCCAGCCACGACGTCGAACAGGCGCAAGGACACACTCGGAATGCGCGATTTGCGGTTGGCTATCCAGAGGCTCACGGTCGCCGGCTTATTTGCAAAAAGATATTCCGGGAGGTGGCGATGAAATTCCAATCGCCGCACACATTGTTCCGAGAGTAGGCCGGAGAGGACGATCAGACTCAGCATCATGGCCAGGAGGAGATAGAATAGGTTATTGCCGGTGTTGATTGCGGCGACTCCGACCGCCAGGGTCAGCAACAGAAAGCGGCTGCCTTCCGTCGTCAATCGAACAGCGCGATTGCGAGACAGCCACCGAAGCCCTGTCTGGAGGGTATTGAACCACCTGCTGAGAGGCGAGAGGTCTCTGCGTGCCATTCCAGCGCTCCTATGAGTGGCCACATCTTTTCGGCACCGGGGGGCTTGTCACACCGGGACTGGAACGCTATCCAGAATGTCTTGAATGACTCGCTCCGTGTGTTCGAAGCTCCTCGTGCGCATCCCTTGCGATCGATTCAGCATGACGCGGTGAGAAAGAATGGTCGGGGCGAGTTCCTTGATATCCTCGGGAAGGCAGTACGTTCGATCGCGCACGAGGGCCAGCGCCTTCGCCGCCTTGCAGAGCGCGAGTGCTCCCCGCGTACTGACGCCCAATGAGAGCAGATCGTTGTGCCGTGTCGCGAGCACGATCGCGAGCAGATAATCCATCAGGCTGTCTTCCATCCGGACCTTTTCGGCCTGGCCTTGGAGATCCATGATGTGTTGTGCGGTGAGCACTGGTTGAATCTCCTCTGCCGGATGCAGCGAGGGAGGACGATCCAATACCTTCTTTTCTTCATCGGGCGTCGGATACCCGATGCGGAGTCGCATGAGGAATCGGTCCAGTTGAGATTCTGGAAGCGGAAAGGTGCCGTGATACTCCGCGGGGTTTTGTGTGGCAATGACCATGAAGGGCTGGCGTAAGGGATGAGTGTGGTTGTCCACCGAGATCTGGGCCTCGCTCATCGCTTCCAACAGGCTACTTTGAGTTTTTGGCGTCGTGCGGTTGATCTCATCGGCCAGCACGATATTGGCAAAAAGCGGCCCCGGCATGAACTCAAAAGCCTGTTTTTGGCGATTGAAGACAGAGATGCCGACAATATCGGAGGGGAGCAAGTCGCTGGTGAACTGGATGCGCTTGAAGGAGCAATCCAGAGAGCGGGCCAGGGTGTGGGCCAGCGTGGTCTTGCCGACGCCGGGAACGTCTTCGATCAAGAGATGTCCTCGCGCCAGCAGGCAGACGACCGCCATCTCAATGACTCGCGCTTTGCCTTTGATGACCAGCGCGATATTGTCCTGTAGCAATTTGATCGATTGAGAAGAATTCACGATGGGATGACTTCGAAAAGCGTCAGATTCGGCACATGACGTGTGATGCCCGAAGTCTAACAAAGGGTCTGGAGACCGTCAATTTATACAGGGTTTTAAACAGAGTGCTGTTCAATGCAGATGGCGCGGCGGTGTCTCGTGAGTCGCGCTGGTGCGTTACACGGTCGGAATCAGTTCCGGTACGAGTGTAAGAAACCAGGGCGGAGTTTCTTCTTTCATGTTTTGAAAGCGTCTGGCGGTGCTGCTGGCCGGTATGCCCTCAAGGAGAGCGCCACGCCGAATCGTGACTTCCCTGAACCGATAGCCGGCGGTATGACCGAAGGGAGCAGGAAGGACGGAGAGAAAGTTCTGGCGTAACGGTGTGAGGTCCGACAAGGTGCACGATCCACCAAGTGGCAGAGCGGAGAGTTGATGAAATATGTCGCCGAACACCGCCGGAATAGTCTGCGCCGACAAGACCAGATTCGTTGGCCTTACGCGAGGATCGTCGATCAGCTGCGACAGGATTTCCCAAAATACCTGAGAATCGACGGCGCCCAGCACACACAGGGCTCCTCGGGTGGCCATCAGTTCCAACAAAGCAAGAGGGCCGCGGATATCGAACTTCCATGACGGAAAGAGGAGGCTGCGGCCGGCATGGAGGACTTCGAGCGCTGGCTCTTTCCCATGCGTGACTCGTCGAGAGTCTCCTTTGGTTCGGCGCAGCTCTTCGGCGAGCAGGGCTGCAGAAAGACGGGTCGGTTCATAGGCAAAGGTGGGTGTGGCAGGTGCCCAACAGGTGACGATGAGGTACCGC
>JBDTWG010000164.1:0-7717 GCA_040006855.1 Nitrospira sp. | reverse complement strand
GGACATCTTAGGGGCTGATTGCGACCTCGTCGCAATCAGCCTCGATGGTGTACCCGAATCGCATAATTTCATGCGCCATTCTCCTCGAGCATTCGACGACATGTGTGCACGGCTCCAGGGCTTGCGTACGTCGGGTATTCCATTCGGCTTCATCTTTACACTCACCTTCCACAACGTGCACGAGCTGGACTGGGTCGCGCATTTCGCGGTTGAGCAAGGAGCCAAGTTGCTGCAACTGCACCCGCTCGAACCGGTCGGCAGGGCCACTCGCACGCTGGACGGTTCGTTGCCCGATGGAGAGGAGAATGCGGCGGCCGTGTTCGAAGCGGTTCGGATTCGAGAGTTGTACCAAGATGTCATGGATGTGCAGATTGATCTCGCGACGGTCCCGGCATTGCTCGAACATCCGACCCGTGTCTTCGTGCGAGAGGCATCAGTGTGCGGCGAGCAGACTGTGGCAGATGTCGTCGCCCCGCTAGTCATCGAAACCAGCGGAGTGGTGTCCCCGCTGCAGTATGGGTTTCCCCGCGCCTGGTCCTGGGGCAATATCAAGGGCACTCCCTTGCCGGACTTGGCCGCATCGTGGCTGTCTCGTGACTATGCCGCGTTCCTGACTCTGTGCCGTGTTGTCTATGAACAGGCCGTGGCCAATGACGATGAGCCGGTCCTCAACTGGTATCAACAGATCTACGCCGCAGCCGCGCGTTTTTCACCGGCGCAGGTTCGCGATATGATGATGCAGACCTGTTCTGATGAAACCGCTGGCGATCAGGGGCCTGCGAGCTCAGATCCTGTCGGTACTGTGTCCTTCTGACCTTCCCGCTGCTTCCAACTCTCAGCCTGTCTCCTCGCGCGTCGCTATCGTTCCGATGATGATCTTCTCGTTTCGGAACGTTCACCCGCTCGCGCCCGTCATTAGGGATGGACCAGGCCGACTTGGACACGTAGAATATTGTCGTTCGCACCCATCTCGGTTCCCTATCAGGAGCCAATGATGCCTGACGCCGATGAGGACCCTCTTGAACTCAGAGAAGGAGAACTCCGTATGCCCACCAGAAAAACCATGACGTCCCCAACCGCACAGTCGATTGCATCCTATGTGAAAAAGAACGCGGGACAGGTAAAAAAAGTCCAAAAGCTTCGCCACGGCAAAGCCGGGAGTATGCGGGAGGCTGATTACCACGGGCACCATATTATCGTGAGAACCAGCTATGACATTGAAGTGGACGGGCGAATGGTTATGGGCCACATGGGAGTGACAAATGACGGAAAGGTGCACTATCACCCGGTCCCGAACATGGCATTTGTCTCCGCCATCGACATGGTAAAAAAACTCATCGATATCTTCCCCGACGACTTTGCCACGACGGGCGCAGGCGCGATGGCAGGCATGAAAAAGAAGAAAGCCAGAATGACCCACCCTCATAGGTAAGTAGGAGCTTACGATGGCGATTACGCGACCGAATATCCTGACAAACGCGGGGGCGAGGCAACAGTACGTCCGAGGCGTCAATCTGCTGAAAAACGAGTTCACCGGTCCCACCACGACCAGCTTGGGCATTTCCGGACCGTCACGCCCGGTGAGCACCTACGATCTATTCGTCGTCTGGCACCATACGGCCATGTCGACCATGACGCCACCGACGCAAGGTGATCGTAATGCAGCCCACCGAGGTCCTGTATTCTGTCCCTGGCATCGTTTCATGCTACGGCAGTTGGAGCTCAACCTTCAACGTATCCTGAATGACAATACCTTCGGGCTGCCCTATTGGGATTGGGCAGCGGATGGCCAGAACACGGCAGCTCAGCAAAAAAAGTCGGCCATTTGGGGGCCGGATGCCTTGGGCGGGTCAGGCAATCCCGTGAAGACCGGCCCGTTTAAATTTACCGCCACTAATCCACAAAGTTTCCGTGTCCGGATCGAAGCGGACGTCAATGGACAATTAGTGCAACGAGATCACGGATTGCGCCGGGCGCTCGGGACACAAATCTCCACCTTGCCGACGAAAGTCGACACTAGTAGCGCATTGACACTCACTCCCTATGACGCGTCGCCCTGGGATACCTCGTCATCAGGTTTCCGAAACCGAGTCGAAGGATGGGCTCCACCGGCAGCGCCCGCGCTCCATAACCGTGTGCATGTGTGGGTGGGCGGAGATATGTTACCGTCGAGCTCTCCCAACGATCCCGTCTTCTATCTGAATCATTGCAACGTGGATCGCATCTGGGAAGCCTGGTTGACGCAACAGGGGAGAAGATACCTCCCGCTCCAAACCGCTGCGGCTTCGCTGAAAGGGCATCGAATCAACGACCAGATGTCATCACTCGTCTCGCCGTCGACGAAGCCGAGCGACGTTCTGGACATGAGAGCGATCTATGTGTACGACTCGCTCGCCGTCTAGCGTAAGCCGGACGGCCCCCTTCAATCCGATGACTACGTTCTCGCGCAGCGGGCTTCAGAAGCGGTGCGAAAGAGGGCCATTGGCTGATTCACTCACCGCTGCAACACCCATCACTACCATCAGGTTTTCCACCACCGTCTTGTAGGTTGCATCCCACAGACGAAGTTCTTGAATGCTGATAGCGATCGGAAGGCGAACTCACTAGGATCTGACGGTCCTCAGTCGAATGCACTTCCACTGGACTGCATCGGAGAAAGGTTGCCCTTAATCTATGGTGATGGTGTCGACCACATGGTTCTGCTCTTCAGGGACTCGCATCCGCATTTCGCCGGTCAACGTTTCGACAGCCAACGGAGATCCCATCGCCGACAATAGGCGTGATACCATGGCGTCTCGCCATGCGATCGTCGTGAATCGTCGGTGAGATTTCAGACGGGCTCGCTATAACCGGACGCAATGCATCTAAGTCTTGAGAGAAAAACGGAAATTGCCATCGCCCTCATGTTGGTCCTCCTGCTGGGGATCGGCTTCGTGGCATACCGCAGCTCGACCGAGTTTATTGCCAGTTCGACGCAGGTGGTCCACAGCCGGGAGGTTCGGGGAAGTCTCCAGCGCATCCTCTCTCTCGTCGAAGAAATCGAAACCGGGCAACGGGGCTACATCATCACCGGCGAAAACTCCTTTCTCGAACCCTACCAACGAGCCACAGAAAAGATTCAGGAACGGTTGGCACATGCCAAAACCCTCACCGCCCATGAGCCTGAACTGCGCGCGCAGATCGAAACCCTCATCAGTCTCGTCAACTCCCGCATCGCATTCGCCGCCGAGTCGATCGAGTTGCGTCGATCCCGAGGATTTTCCGCGGCAAGAGATGTCTTGCTCTCCGGCAAGGGTCACCAGGACATGGAACGGATCCGCTCCCTGATCGTCGAGCTACGGGAGGCGGAGAAGGTCCAGCTATTGGAGCATTCCAATCGGACAACAGCGATTGCGCAATCGACGATTAGGGTGGCCGAATCCGGCAGCATCCTGGCCGTGGGCATCGTGCTGATCATGGGAACAGTCTATCGCGTGGGACTTGCGGCACGTCGTCGCACGGAGCAAGCCCTTCAGGAAAGCCTGGCGAAAGAAACCTTGGTCATGCGCGCGCTGCCGATCGTCATTTATTCGGCCAAAGCATCGGATGATTTTGCGGCTCTCTGGGTCAGTCAGAACATCGAAAAGATCAGCGGCTTTCCTAGCGCCTCCTTTTTCACAGACCCCGGATTGTGGGCGGCTCGGCTCCATCCAGACGACCGGGAGCGCGTGCTTCGAGAATTCCAGCGTCTTCCTGAAACGGGCACGCTCAATAGTGAATACCGTTGGCAGGTCGCCGATGGGACTTATCGCTGGTTTCTCGACCAGGCAGTACTTCAGAGGGCCGTCGATGGATCACCCAAGGAAACCCTTGGACTCTGGATGGATATCACCGACCGAAAAGCCGTGGATGAGCGGCTCAGGGAGATCAATGACCGGCTGACCGCCCTCGTCCACGCATCGCCGGTTGGGATCGTGAGTCTCGATGCCGAAGGCCTCTGCCGGCTCTGGAATCCGGCAGCCGAAAAGATCTATGGTTGGCGAGAGGAGGAGGTTCTGGGACGTCCGCTTCCGACTGTGGCGCCGGAACAGTCGAACGAGCATCGGTTCCTGCGAGAACGCGTGATGGAAGACAAAGCCTTCACGGATTTGGAAGTGGTGCGCTACAGGAAGGACGGCACTCCCGTCTACACCAGTCTCTCGACGGCTCCCTTGCGGGACCCGAACGGCACCATTTGTGGATTGCTCGGTCTTATGGTGGACATGACGCAACGCAAACAAGTGGAGCTCCAACTCAGTCAGTCTCGCGACCAGCTGCGGGCCTTGATGACGCGTTTGCATTCGGCGCGGGAAGAGGAAGGCACACGCATCGCGCGAGAAGTTCACGACGAATTGGGACAAGCCATGACGAGTCTGAAACTCGACCTGTCCTGGGTGGCGAGACGACTGTCGCTTCCCGACACCGCCGACAGCCGCGCGCAGATGCTGGAGCGCATCCAGGGAGCCATGCGGCAACTGGATGGCACCATTCAGTCCGTGCGCGCAATTGCGACCGCATTGCGGCCGAGCGTACTGGATGAACTCGGCCTCGCGGCGGCCCTCGACTGGCAGACACGTGATTTCGAGAAGCGGACCGGGATACGATGCGAGTGGTCGATGCCGTCGGTGCCGATTCCCATCGGGCCGGATCAGTCTACCGCCATCTTTCGGATCTACCAGGAGATCCTCACGAACGTGGTGCGTCATGCTCAAGCTTCCACTATCCACATCCGCCTGGACATCTCAGCCGGCTGGCTGGTTTTTGAAGTCTCCGACAACGGCCTGGGCATTCCCGCCTCGACACTGGCCCACAGCAATTCCTTGGGGCTGCTTGGTATGCGGGAACGGGCGACACAGTGGGGTGGCGATCTCTCGATCCAGGGAACCCCTGGAAAAGGAACCACAGTGACGGTGCGGTTACCAGTCCTGGGAGGGGCCGCATGATACGGATTCTGATCGCCGATGATCATCCCTTTGTGCGCCGAGGGGTGACCCAAGTGTTGACCGATGAATTCCCAGGCGTCATGATTGGGGAGGCCTCCACTGCCCCGGAACTGCTCGAACAAGCGGGCAAGCACCGATGGAATGTCATCGTGCTGGACCTGACGATGCCCGGCAGAAGCGGACTCGACGCCCTGCATGAGCTGAAGGCGGGTCACCCTGAGATTCCCGTCCTCGTACTGAGTATGCATCCGGAAGACCAATTCGCGGTACGGGTTCTGCGGGCCGGAGCCGCCGGGTATCTGACCAAAGAGAGCATTCCCGAGGAATTGGTCCAGGCCATCCGAAAAATCATGGGCGGCGGAAAGTACATACGTCCTTCTGTCGCTGATCTGCTCGCCACACAACTCCAGCAAGGAGATGCCAACCAGCCCCCACATACAAAGTTATCCGACAGGGAATTTCAGGTCCTGGGCTTGATTGCTCACGGAAAAACCGTCACGAATATCGCCGAGGAGCTTTCCTTGAGTGTGAAAAGCGTGAGTACCTACCGAGCCCGCATCGTGGAAAAACTCCATCTCAAATCAACCGCAGACCTCACCCGCTACGCCCTCGAACATCGTTTAATCGTGTAAGGCCTTCTCTTTCCTCAATATCTTCCTCCAGTCTCTCGGCCTCTTCTACCGCCTGTAGGGAAGATCCCACAGATGCATCGCGTCACATCCGGCACGGGAATTGGGCCCTGACTGATCCCAGGCGGCGCTAACGTCGTGTCTAATTGACACAGACGATCAGAGGAGAAAGGAGGCTTCAATGACGCCTCAATTCCACCAGCATGCACAGCACACTGAGCTCGAAAATGTATCGCGGATCATTCCGGCGCTTGTCGGTGTCACCTTGCTCATGGGGTTGTTTGCCCCCGCGGCTCTGGCCTCACCGGCTGTTTGTCAGGCGGTTGATCTGTCCCGCAGCGGTGCCATCGAAGGCATCACAAGTTGGAAGGATACCTCGTTACCCCTCACCTTAACCGTTCAGCGAGATCTCTTGCCTGCTCTGTTTCTGGAGGCCGCACCCCTCTTGAGAAGCACCCGTTTCAACCACGGGATCGGTAGTGGGAATACCTGTTGGAGTCAGTCATTTCGCAGAAATACTGTGGTCAATCAAGCCACGGTCAGATCTGCCGGCAAGAGTTCAGTGAAATCTATCACTCAGGTCATGAGGGTACCGGCGTTGCCTTACAATGGAAAGAGACAGGTCCTCCAAGCACGAACGATGCTGCCGGAGATTATCATCACTCCGCGCGATAGGACTTCGAGCATCATTGGACCGGTTCAGGAAAACGTAAAAACGGATCAATCCAATATCGCCGGCCTCCATCAGGCCATGACCATCCGACCCTCCTCCAGTGAATCTCTGTCTTTGTTCGAGGGCCGGCCGATCCCTGCCACAGACGTGCTCAAAACCAGTTTTCGACTGCCAGTCAATGAATCCCTGCGCATGAACATGACCACAACGCAGGCCTTACATGGCGGAAATTGTGCAAGCGGATGTCCCTAGGCGGCCTGCTCAGCCAATCCGCCACGTTGTCGGTATAGGTATAGGGTCGCTCATAACTATGTCCCTTGCCTACTATGTGGCAGACATACTGTCCCCTCTTCCGACTGCCTCTACATTTACTCTATCTCCGATGCTCACGTCGGCTCCTACCGACAGATCCAGCAAACATAATCTGACAAGAGATTTGGTCAGTCTCCGATAGGTTCCCCCCGGGAGAACGTGTGAAGTGGATCCACACCGAATACCGTCAGGCTCCAGTCTCGGCAAAGCCCAGAATCGAGCCTCCACTCGTGAAGGAGCGCATCATGCCATGTATACGCTGCCGAGGGTTCCTGGTCATGGAGGCTAGCTGCCGGCTGGACATGAAAGGAGAGGAGACGCCGCCGACAGTCCGTTGCGTCAATTGCGGCTACATCGATAATTCGATGTTCCGAGTGAACCGTGTCAATTTCCATATGGCCAGAATCCTCGCCGACGATACCAGCCTTTGTGCCGCTAGCCCGCCAAAGAAACCGCATCCTGCCCGAGGGGCATGACGCCTCGCCAGGGACCCAGAATCACCCATCAATCCACACACCGCTCGACCATCGAAGGGAGATCAAGACCATGGGCAAGTTGAACTCGAATCTGTGGGGAATCGTTCTCGCCGGTGGAGAGGGTGAGCGCCTGAAAGGGTTCATTCGAGAACGTCTCGGCTCCGACGCGCCCAAGCAGTTCTGCACCTTCCTGGGCCATCGGACGATGGTTGAAGCGACCTTAAAACGGGCCTCTCTGACCATACCCCATGAATACCTGGTGCTGGTGGGGACAGAACACCAGCGACAACACCTCTTCCGTTCTTTGGGGAATGAGACACCGGGAACGATCCTGCTCCAACCACGGGGGTGTGATACCGCCCCTGGGATTCTCCTGCCACTTCTCCACGTTCTTCATCGAGACCCTCAGGCTACGGTGGTGATACTCCCCTCGGACCAGTTTGTCCGCCCCGGACGAAAACTCATGGCCGCAGTTTCCGACGCAGCCGCCCATCTCACGCACGCATCCTCCGACAGTCTCGTTCTCCTCGGGGCGGAGGCCACCTACCCCGAACCGGATTACGGATGGATTCAACCCGGATCCGAAATTTCGGCCACTGGTAGTCGGAAAATTCATCGTATTGACGGTTTTGTCGAAAAGCCCACCGAAGCACGAGCGGACCGGCT
>JBDTWG010000163.1:0-7745 GCA_040006855.1 Nitrospira sp. | reverse complement strand
CCACCGCATCGACCTTCTGGCCCTTCTTGAAGAGCTCCGATGGATGCTTGATATGTTTCGTCCAGGACATGTCGGAAATATGGATCAATCCATCGATGCCTTCTTCTAAGCCAACGAACGCGCCGAAATCGGTGAGGCTCTTCACCTTTCCTTCAATGCGCGTCCCGGCCGGGTATTTCGCTTCGATCATGTCCCAGGGATTCGGTGCCGTCTGCTTCATCCCTAAGGAGATTTTTCGGCTTCCCGGATCAATGTTCAATACCGCGGCTTCAACCTGATCGCCGACGGAGACCACACGCGAAGGATGCCGGACTTCGTGGGTCCAGGACATCTCAGATACGTGCACCAATCCCTCCACACCAGGCTCCAATTCGACGAACGCGCCGTAGTCCGTCAAGCTCACGACTCGCCCACGCACGCGAGTGCCCACGGGGTACTTCGCGGCCACCCCGGTCCACGGATCCGCCGACTTCTGCTTGAGGCCGAGAGAAATACGGCCGGTCTCCCGATCGTACTTCAGCACCGTCACTTCGACCTTGTCGCTGACTTGGAACAATTCCGATGGATGCCCCACACGGCCCCACGACATGTCGGTGATATGCAGCAATCCGTCGATGCCGCCAAGGTCGATAAAGGCTCCATAGTCGGTGATGTTTTTCACCATGCCCTGAATCAACTGGCCTTCCTTCAACGTCGCCAATGTCGTTTGGCGTCGGCGATCGCGATTCTCCTCCAGCAGCACTCGGCGCGAGACGACGACGTTGCCCCGGCGATGATTGATCTTGATGATCTTGAGGGGGAAGGTCTTCCCCACCAGCCCATCCAGATCGCGGACAGGATGCAGATCGATCTGCGAGCCAGGCAAGAACGCCTTGACGCCGATATCGACCATCATGCCGCCCTTGATGCGGGAAATAATCTTGCCCTCGATGCTTTTTTCTTCTTTGTGCAGCGTCTCCAGTTCCTCCCAGATTTTCATCTTGTCGGCTTTTTCTTTGGAAAGCACCAGATTGCCGTCGGCATCTTCACATTCTTCGAGATAGACCTGGAGGCGGTCGCCCACCTTCAGTTGCGCCAATTCCTCGTGTGAGAATTGGTCGCCCGGAATCATGCCTTCGGACTTGTAGCCGATATCGACCACCACTTTGTCCTTACCGATGGCCACGACCATGCCTTCGGTGATGGTCCCTTCCTCAAAATTGCGAAAGGTTTCCTCGTACATCGCCGCCAAGGCGTCGCGATCGAGTTTGGGTTCGCTTTCTGGTGTGACAGTACTCATAAGAAGATCCTCGTCCTCCGGCTCGAGCCGGGTGCTGAATGTGAGAGCAACCAAATCTTACTCAGCGTTGCAAGACTTGGCCGTTGGCGTGGTATCGAGATCGTGGCGCTGCCCGGCTTTCGCCGACCAGTCCCCAGGAGTCGGAACTTGTCCAAGCTCCGCAATCTTCTCCATCACCGTTCGACTGACATGTTGATAAAATGCTTTGCCTTCCAACCGAGCGGCGTCCGCTGAAAAATCAATCGGCGCCCCATAGGCCACGGTCACTCGGCGAAATCTAGGCCACTTCGCCCCGGGTGGCAGCACCTCGAACGTGCCCCCGATATGAGCAGGCACCACTTGACAGCCGGTTTGCGCCACAATCACCCCAATTCCTGGCTTCCCAGGTTTCAATGCACCGGTCATGGTCCGCCCTCCCTCAGGAAAGATCGCCACCGGCTTCCCTTCTTTGATGAGCGAGACGACCTTGCTGAATGCCTCACGATCAAGTCGTCCGATCCGCAAGGGAATCCAGCCCAGAGCCTGCAACAGGCCATTGAGCAAGGGAACTGGAAACAAGTCATGCCGTCCCATATACCAGACCCGCCGTGGCACACCACAGCCCAGCAATGGGATATCCAAATAGCTGGCGTGGTTCGAGGCGATGAGAAATCCGCCTTGCTGGGGAACCCTGCCGACTGTTCGATACCGAAAACACAACCACCCGACCATACGAGAGAGCACCCACAAGCAACCATACAGTGCAGAGGTCACAATTTCGCCGTGATCACAGCCATCATGTGCTCGACGACCGTCTCTGCGGGCATGCTTGAGGTATCAATGTGTTCCGCATCCGGCGCGGGCATCAAGGGGGCCACCGTCCGGGACCGGTCGCGATCGTCTCGCCCTGTAAGATCGCGCTTGGTCTGGTCCAATGGAACCGAATGGCCTGCCGCCACTAATTCACGATGTCGTCGGGTTGCACGGATATCCGGATCCGCCTCGAGGAAAAATTTAACGTCCGCCTCCGGGAACACCCGGGTCCCAATATCGCGTCCCTCTGCCACGACACAGCCGGCTGCGCCGATCTGCCGCTGCACCGGTAGAAGCCATTCCCGTACAGCGGGAATCGCCGAGACCATCGATGCGAGTGCCGTCACGCCGGGCGTTCGCAATTCACCCGTGATATCCCGCCCATCCATTAGGACATGGGCCTGTTCGGGGCCACAAGCCATACGAATCGTGGTCTCAAGCAATAGCGCCGTGATGGCCGCTCGATCATCAGGACCTAGCCCTGCGTCTCGGACCTTCCAGGCAACGGCACGATACAGAGCGCCTGTATCCAGGTACAAATATCCGAGCCGCAAAGCCAACAGTCTGGCGACCGTACTTTTCCCGACACCGGCAGGACCATCAATCGCGATGATGAGCCCTTGCTTACCCTGCCTCAACTGAGCTCTCTCACCCACAGAATCCTCGCACTATAGACGTTTCGCAGAGTCAGTCACCAGTTCCAGTAGCTTACGATCGAAATGCGGGAATGATGTCTCGATACAGGCCGTGTCCTGGATGAGGGTCGGTTGGTGTGCGGTCAAGGCTCCAATCGCAACGGACATTGCGACACGATGGTCGCCATGGCTCGCACAGGTTGCGCCGGTCAGCGTCCCGTTCGCGTCCTTGCGCCCCAGTCCTTGAATCACCATTCCATCGGGTCGTTCTTCAATGCGTGCTCCCATGGCCCGCAGTTCGGTCGCCATCGTGGCAATCCGATCGCTTTCCTTGACCCGCAATTCTTCGGCGCCCGTGATGACCGTTTCACCCTCAGCCACGGCCGCGGCGACACAGAGGATCGGAAATTCGTCGATCGTCTGCGGAATCTGCTCTGGTCCGATTCGTACGCCTCGAAGCGGCCGTGAACGCACACGGAGATCTGCGACCGGTTCACCGGCCTCTTCCCGGGGATTGAGCACGTCGATGTGAGCGCCCATGTGACGCAGGATGTCCAAGAGGCCCGTCCGAGTCGGATTCATACCCACACCGCGAACCGTCACATCCGACCCCGGCACAATCAACGCTCCGACCACAAAAAATGCCGCCGCAGACAGGTCTCCTGGCACCACCACCGGCTTGCCGCTCCATCGCACCGACGGACGCCCTTCGATCTGAACCGTGCAACCATCGCGACGCAATGGAATCCCAAAGTAGGCAAACATGCGTTCGGTATGATCACGCGACAGGCGCGGCTCTACAATGGTCGTGATGCCATCGGCATAGAGGGCGGCAAACAACAGCGATGATTTGATTTGGGCACTCGCGACCGGCGATGAATAGGACATACCTGTCAGCCGCGTGCCGGTAATCGCCAACGGCGCCAATTCTCCGCCTTTTCTTCCGGCAATGGTCGCCCCCATCGACCGCAACGGTTTCACGACCCGACCCATTGGGCGTCGCCTGATCGACTCGTCCCCGGTGAGGACCGTAAAAAAATCCTGCCCAGCCAACAATCCAGTCATCAAACGAATACCGGTGCCGGAGTTTCCACAGTCAATCGGGCCGAATGGCTCCGTAAGACCCCACATGCCTTTTCCGTGTACCAGCAACTGCTCAGCCGTTTCCTCGATCCGCACACCGAGCGATTGAAATGCGCGCAGAGTATTCAGGCAATCTTCACCGCGACAATAATCCGAGAGGGTACTGACCCCTTCGGCCAGAGCCGTGAGGATGATTGCCCGGTGAGTGACGGATTTGTCCCCGGGCACAGTGATCGTGCCTTTCAACGAACGGCCAGGGGTAATCGTCAAGGACGCCATCGTATGCTAGACCTTCCCCGGCGCGCGCGCGGTGAGTTGCTCCCGCTCATGCTTGGCCTTATCCAACTGCTTCTCGATACCCGCCGCATCGCCCGACGCGATCAGCCGTTTGAGTTCGCCGAGATGCCGTTCATAGGTCTCGATCAGAAACACGAGATTGTCCCGGTTCCATAAGAAAATATCTCGCCACATCTCAGGAGAACTCGCCGCGATGCGGGTGGTATCCCGCAAACCTCCGCCTGAATGACCGGCCAAATCGAGTTCCGGCACACCGTGATCACGCACATCCGCAAGAGCCGTCATCAATGCAAACGCCGCTACGTGCGGAAGATGGCTGACCGCCCCGAGAATCTTGTCGTGAAGAAAGGGATCCATTTCCAGCACGATCGACCCGGCGAGCTCCCACAGAGCACGGACCGTGCGCAGCGCGTCCGGATCTGTCTTGGCCGTGGGAGTCAGAATACAGCGGGCGCCCGCAAAGAGCGTCTCCGATCCTGCAGCAACACCGGTTTTCTCCTTTCCGGCGATCGGATGTGCGCCCACGAACCGCACTTCAGGAGGCATCAGCGCTTCCGCCCGCGTGACTAAATCACCCTTCACACTCCCGACGTCGCTCACGATGGCCCCCGGTGTGAGGCAGCCCGCCCATTCCTGGAGGTGCCGTTCATATGTATCTACCGGAGTGGCCAGGAGGACGAAATCCGCGCCCTCGACACCTTCCCGCGGGTCCGATACGTATCGATCGATGGCCCCCAATTCGACTGCCGTCTTGAGATTTTCGACACGTCGCCCGATGCCGACAACGGAATCGGCCAGTTTCTGCCGACGCAAGATCATCCCGAGCGAACCGCCGATCAGTCCGACGCCAATAATCGCAACTTGTTTGAAATGTGGTCTCGTCATTCGACGACTCTGCTTTCAATGAGTGTGTGCCTGCATCGGGAAACTCGCAATTAGACTCAGATCGTCCGGTCAACTGCTGCGGCAATCCTCCGCAAATCAGCCATCAGTTCCTTGAATTTAGAGGGCCGAATGGATTCCTCGCCGTCGCAGAGCGCGCATTCGGGGTTGGAATGCACTTCGATCAAGAGTCCGTCGGCCCCGGCCGCGATCGCCGCCTTGGACATCGGCGCCACCAGATCCCACTTGCCCGTCGCATGACTGGGATCGACGATCACCGGCAGATGCGAGAGATTCTTGAGGGTCGGGATGGCTGCCAGGTCCAGCGTATTCCGATACTGCGTTTCAAAGGTACGTATCCCCCGCTCACACAACATGACGTTACGATTGCCGCGCGACATGATGTATTCAGCGGATAGAAGGAACTCCTTGATCGTGGCAGACAGACCGCGCTTCAATAACACCGGCTTGTCGTACGCGCCGACTTCCTTGAGCAACTCGAAGTTCTGCATGTTCCGGGCGCCGATCTGGATGATGTCGGCTTTCTCCAGAAACAATTCGATATCCCGCGTATCCAGAATTTCGCTCACCACCGGGAGACCGGTCTGTTTCTTCGCCTCAACTAAGTAATCCAATCCTTCCCGCCCCAATCCCTGAAAAGAATAAGGCGAGGTCCGCGGCTTGTAGGCCCCGCCCCGGAGAATGGTGGCGCCGGACGATTTGACTTCGTGCGCAATCCCCACGGTCAGTTCCAATCGTTCGACCGCGCAGGGGCCCGCCATGATCGTAATTTTTTTGTCACCGATTTTGACCCCATTGACATCGATGATGGTATTCTCTTTTTTGAACTCCCGGCTGACCAACTTCCAAGGAGCCAGGATCGGCAACACACTCTCGACACCGGGCAGGGCGGTCAACGGCTGATTGTGCAAAATCCGATCGTCCCCGATCACTCCGATAATGGTCCGTTCTTGGCCGGTTGAAATATGCGACTTCAATCCGAGCTCGCGGAGCCTATCAATGATGTGATCGACTTCCCGTTCCGAGGCTTCGGGTTTCAAGACAATAATCATGGTCTCGTCTCGCTTTCCTTATCGCGACGCGCGTGTGATGTCCTGGAGCGCGCTCAGGAACAATTGGTTTTCTTCCGGAAGGCCGATGGTCACCCGCAACATCCGGCCCTCGATATGGCGCACGATGATGCCTTCTCGCAAGAGCGCGTTGAACACCTCACGACCATCTCTCCCGACATCGAAGTATAGAAAGTTCGTCTCGCTCGGTAATGCCTCAAATCCGAGCCGCTGCAAGCCCGTGCGCACCTTGTCTATCTCAGCATGGTTGAGAGCCCGACTAGCGGTCACATGCGCTTCATCGTTCAAAGCGGCTAGCGCGGCTCGTTGCGCCATGCTGTTCGCATTGAAGGGTGGACGGATTCGATTGAGATAGTTGGTAATTTCCGGCGTGGTCACCCCATAGCCGATCCGAAGCCCGGCCAACCCGTAAATCTTCGAGAACGTCCGTAGCACGATGGCATGTCGTCCAGCCTTTACGTAGTCGAGCGACTCCGGATATTCCGAATGCCTGACATACTCGTAATAGGCCTCATCGAACACCACCACCACATGTTCGGGCAATCGTGCCATCAACGCGGCCACCTCTGTTTTGGTCGCCATGGTGCCGGTCGGATTGTTCGGATTGCAGATGAAGAGCAGTCTCGTCCTGTCGGTGATGGCGTCGGCCATCGCAGGCAAATCATGGTGCCAATTCTTCTGCGGCACTTCGACCACCACGCCGTGCGCCGCCTTCACCTCCATCTTATAGATGACGAAAGTATGTTCGGCCATCACGGCCTCATCGCCCGGCGACAGAAACGTCCGCGCGAGAAGCCCGAGGAGTTCGTCCGATCCATTGCCCAGGATCACATGGTCCGGCGTGACCTTCCACCGTTCAGCCAGCGCCCCACGCAATCGAAACGCCCCGCCGTCAGGATACCGGTGCAGCGTTGGCGCCGTCTCGGCCAGCACGGCAAGGGCCTGGGGGGAGGGTCCGATTGGATTTTCATTGGACGCCAGCTTAATCGCGCGCGGCAAACCCAGTTCTCGCTGCAGTTCTTCGATGGGTTTTCCGGGAACATACGGAACAAGAGATGCAATATCGGGATGCACCTTCAACGCCATGGTGTTACGTCATCCTCACGAATGGGCGGGATAAGATCCGAGTATTTTCATGAACAGGCAGCGACTCTTCACTTCCTCGGCCGCCTTTTTGACCCGCTCCTCGTCGATGTGTCCCTCGATATCGACAAAGAAAATATATTCCCAGGCTTTCCGACGGGAGGGACGGGATTCGATCTTGGTCATATTGAGGCCGTGGGAGGCAAAGGGCCGCAAGAGATCATAGAGAGCGCCCACTTTGTCCTTGATCGACAACATCAGCGAGGTCTTATCACGACCAGTCCGTTCCGGCGGCTTCTGCGACAAGACAAGAAAGCGCGTGAAGTTGTTGATGTTATCCTCGATCCGGGCCGTGATCACCTTCAATCCGTATAACTGGGACGCCAATTCCGAGGCGATCGCGGCGGCCGACGGATCGTCGACACACAGCTCAGCGGCCCTGGCGGTGCTCGCCACTTCCGAGGCGGGCACGCGAGGCAGATTCGTTTCCAGCCAATTTCGACATTGGGCAATGGCGTGAGGATGCGAATAGATTCTCGTGATGTCCCCGACCACCCCATTCTTAGACATCAGATGGTGCGCCACTTCCTGCAACACCTCTCC
>JBDTWG010000162.1:0-7749 GCA_040006855.1 Nitrospira sp. | reverse complement strand
GTGCCGCCGGCGTTCCGGTGCTCGATCGTACCGGTGTCATTATTGAGATCTTCAGTCGACACGCGCGAACGAGAGCGGCCCGGCTGCAGGTGGAGATCGCGCGGCTCAATTATCTCGCGCCACGGTTGCGGGAAACCGGCGGCGGCAGCGAACGGCAAGGCGGGGGAGTCGGGGGCAAAGGAGCCGGAGAGACGAGTCTCGAGCTCGATAAGCGCCGAATCCGCGATCGCCTGAAAGAACTCCGGGAGGAATTGGCGGCGATCGGAGACGAGCATCAGACGCGCCGCGCGAGGCGGGAACACGAATTGACGGTCGCGCTCGTGGGGTACACCAATGCCGGGAAATCCTCGCTCATGCGTGCGATGACGGGGATCGAGGTGCTCGTGGCCGACAAACTGTTCGCCACGCTCGATACCACGATCCGGCCCTTGTATCCTGAGACGCGTCCCAAAGTGCTCCTGTCCGATACGGTGGGATTCATCAAAAAGCTCCCGCATGACCTGGTGGCGTCGTTCAAGTCGACGTTGGATGAAGCGGCCTCGGCCTCGCTGTTGCTGTTTGTCGTCGATGTCTCAGATCCGTCCTTTCGATCCCAACTCGACGTTACGCGGACCGTGTTAGCCGAAGTGGGCGCCACGGATATTCCCAGCCTCTTGGTGTTGAATAAACAAGATCGTCTCGGACCGGACGATCTCGCGGCACTGAAGGCGGAATATCCCGACGCCTTTTTTCTGTCCACGAGAAGCAAGGAAGATCTGCAGGCGTTACGCGAGCGCATTGTGCGGTACTTTGAGAGCGATATGATCGACGAGGAATTACGTATTCCGTTTACCGCTCAAGGGGTCGTGGCGGAGATCCGCGCCCGGATGCGCATCTTGTCCGAAGCCTATGATGCCGAGGGACTTACGGTACGAGTGCGAGCGACCTCGGGGGACCTGACTGGTATCAAAAAGAAGCTCGCGGGATGAGCGCGGATTTCTCCATCAACCGACCCTCCTCTGACTTTCCGCCTCCGCCACGCCGCTGCTGGCGAGGACTGTGTTAGATGAGGTCCCTGTCTTGGAATTACACATTGCTAGGAATTACACTGCCCTGGTAGGGCGCGTCCGCTGCGACTTGATTTCCCTTGGGCCGTCTACCATGTGACCAGTGCGGCAATGCCCGGCAGGAGTCGTTCCCAGGATGTAGCCACAGTTGGTGCGCTTGTCCCTAACCCTCTACCCCCTCAATCTCCCTGGTCGGATTTACGGCAGCGCCATGCCGTTCGGCCTCTATGATCCAGAGGGGAAGTTACTTGCTGACTATCGAGCCGCCGGAATCCATGGCGTACTGTTGCTGGCCGAGCTCGACGAGTGCCGGGAGAAGACCGGCCGTGACTTGCTTTCGATCTATCGCGAAGAAGGCCTCACGGTCCTACGGCTTCCGATTCCCAACTACGGTATTCCCTTCGATGGCCGCCTCGCTGAGGTGCTGCAGCAAACCAGTGAGCAGGCCGCTCAAGGCCGGAATCTTATTATCCACTGTTCCGCCGGACTCGGCCGCACTGCCCTAATCGCCGCATTGCTCGCCAGATCGGTCCTGCGGCTCTCCGGCCCGGAAGCCATTTCCTGGCTCGGGCAACACCATCCCGGCGCATTGCTCACACCAGCGCAGATCATGATGGTTATGGAGTGAACAGGAGTGAGTCATGCCTACTGTCGCGAGATTGAAATTCAGCCCCTTACGAGTAAAGAGATTGCAAGCTTGATGGCACGTGTCGTTTCATCATCAGTCATCAGAAAAGATGAGTTGAGAGGATAGCGGATCATGCGCCGCAAGGATCGCTACGACATATCTGATCTCGAGGAGAATCAATTCGAGCCTGGTTCTCGTCGGCGGGTGCTGAAGAACCTCCTTCATATCACCAGCAAGCGTGAGATGGATCGGGTTGAAGGGCGTGAGCAAGTTCGTGTGCTCGAAGAGCTGGCAAGTCTGTATGACCGCGACCATCGATTTACGGCGGTTGATATCTGCCGCATACATCACCTCTGGTTGGGCGGGATTTATACCTGGGCGGGAAAGTATCGCCAGGCCAATGGTGAAGAAGGGCTCCTTCTCATTTGCTGCGGCTGCGTTAATCCCGAAACTGTTAGCTGAATTTGAGAAAGATCCGCTCGCGAAACATACGCCTTGCCATGAGACCTCTCTCGAAAACCTGGCTGCAGTACTCGCAGAAGTGCATGTGGAGTTAGTGTTGATTCATCCCTTCAGGGAAGGCAACGGTCGAGTGGCACGAATCCTTGCTGTGCTTATGGCTCTGCAAGCCGGCTTACCAGCTTTATACTTTGACTCGTTGTCAGGACGGAGCCAGCAGCAGTACTTCGCTGCGGTCCAAGCTGGTCTAGACCGGAATTACGAACCGATGGCGAAGTTGTTTAGCGCTGTGATCGAGAGGACCTTGCAGATTCACGGGGAGCAGTAGCGCGGCGAGCAGGTGTGGTTGCGGGCAGCAAGTCGGATGAAGTGAGCCTGACGCCTTCAACATCTGTCGACGTGCAGACGGTCATCTGAAACATGGCATGGCGCTTTGCGGGATCGAGGAGATAGGGATTAGTCTTGTTGAGCGAACGTTTTATCATGGGGTGAGTATAGCACGGCTTGTCCTTTGAAGAGCCAGTCAATTAAACCAAGAGGCTTCTATCAAAAATAGTTTGTACTGTTCGGCTCATTTCTTGGCGGGATTCACCTCGATCGTCTCCCGAATTTTGACCCCATTATCCCACCCATAACCCCTTGCCGTGCTCCTGATTGCATCCCGCGCGGCCTCGATAGCTTTGTTCAGTTGGTCTCGGTCCACTGTGGGAGCATGTTGAACGACGATCGAAAGGGTCTGCGGTGGCTCAAACGCAGTGGACTCTCGAATCTCCGAGGATTACGATCATGGGGGAGAGATCCTGCTGGTGGCTCTTCATCCGGAGGTGGCCTATGTCCTGTCCGCATGCGACCGATCTTCATCCCGTGACTGCTCGCACGCAAGGCTGTGAGGAATGCCTCAAAACGGGATCGTCCTGGGTGCATCTCCGTCTCTGTCTGACCTGTGGGCATGTCGGCTGTTGCGACAGCTCGCCCAATCGCCATGCCACGAATCATTTCACGCGCACGACCCATCCGGTGATGGCCTCGTTCGAACCAGGCGAGCGTTGGGCCTGGTGTTACGTCGATCAGCTGGATCTGAACGTGCCGGCGCCGGTCGAGCTGTCCTTGCGGTAGCGGGGAAGGCCCGTTGCCGCTGAGAGGAGGGAAGACATGGCCGACCAGGACTTTCAACGGGTGGCGTTCCCCACGCTCGACGACACCCACGTCGCCACGCTCGCCAGATTCGGCACGCAGCGGATGTTGCGCGACGGGGAGCACCTGTTTCACGCAGGCGATCGCGAGTATAAATTCTTCGTCGTCGAGCGAGGGGCAGTAGAGATCGTCGAGCATTCGAGCGGCGAGACCAAGCGGGTCGCGTTGCATGAACGGCACGCGTTCGGCGGAGACGTCAGCCTGATCACCGGTCGGCCTGCGCTGATCAGCGCGATCGCACGTGGCGAGACCACCGTGTTCGAGATCGAACCACGTGACATCCGGCGCATCATGGGCGAGCGGCCGGCGCTCGGCGAGCTGCTGTTGCGGGCGTTTATTGCGCGGCGCGAGTTGCTCGTGGCATCGGATTTTCAAGGCCTTCGCGTGATCGGAGCCGGCTCTTCGCGCGACACCTTTCGTATTCGTGACTTTCTCGCCAGGAACCAGGTGCCGTTCACCTGGGTCGATATGGATCACGACCCGCAGGTCGGCGCGCTGCTGCACGGTTTCGGGTTCACCGAGGCCGACACGCCCGTGGTTGTCTTCGGCTCCGAGCCGCTCCTGCGGAATCCCTCGACGCGTGCCCTGGCCGAACTGATCGGCGTCAGACGGCCGCTGACACAACGGGTCTATGATCTGGTGATCATTGGTGGCGGCCCGGCTGGTCTTGCTGCGGCCGTCTACGCCTCGTCGGAGGGGCTGGCTGCAGCCGTGATCGATGCGACAGCTCCTGGAGGACAAGCCGGCACATCCTCCAAGATCGAGAACTATCTCGGTTTCCCCACGGGCATTTCCGGTGCGGAGCTTACGAATCGCGCCATTCTCCAAGCGCAGAAATTCGGCGCCCAGTTCTCGTCTCCCTCGCGGGTGGCAGGCGTGGAGTTTGAGAACGGCCATACCGTCGTGTGCCTCGACGATGGCGAGCGTTGTTCGACTCGATGCGTATTGATCGCGACCGGCGCCGAGTATCGCAAACTGGAAGTCGAGCAGCGCGAGCAATTTGAAGGACTAGGGGTCTACTATGCGGCGACTGCGAACGAGATGCAGGTCTGCCGCGGCTCGGAGGTTGTCGTGGTCGGTGGAGGAAATTCTGCCGGACAGGCCGTCATGTTTCTTTCTGAACAGACCCCCCGCGTGTTCCTGTTGCTTCGCGGCGGAGATTTGCGCAAAAGCATGTCCAGCTATCTCGCTGACCGTATCGAGAGCGCCGACAACATCGAGGTGCTCGTCGACGCGGAAATAAGCCGCATGCAAGGCGAGCATCAGTTGGAGGCGGTCGACATCAAGAACTGCCGCACCGGGGAGACGAGAACGGTCCGGACCCCGGCCGTCTTTACCTTCATCGGCGCTATTCCCTGTACCACTTGGCTGCCCCGTGAAATAGAGACCGATTCCAATGGCTTCGTGAAGACGGGCCGATTGGTGTCCGACTCGCCCTACTGGACGGCCAAGAGGGAGCCGTTTTTCCTCGAGACCAGCCGCGCCGGTGTGTTCGCGGCGGGCGACGTGCGACTCGGCTCCACCAAGCGCGTGGCCTCCGCGGTGGGGGAGGGGGCCATGGCGGTGCAGTTCGTGCACGCGTATTTGGGCATGATGTGAAGGCAGGGGCACCGCATGACAGACAGCCCAAGGAACCTTCTTTGACCACCGGGCTACAAAGTGTGAGCGGGAGGCTCGTCGCGAGCCCATGAGTCCTCTTGTCACGTTCCGCCATGTGTCGGCTCGCATTGGGCAGAAAGAGATACTGCAGGATCTCAGTTTCGATGTCGAAGCCGGCGAGACCCTGGTGCTGCTGGGCCCGAGCGGGTCCGGCAAGACCACCGCCTTGAAAATGGTGAACGGGTTGCTCCTGCCGAGCGCCGGCGAGGTCTCGGTCGAGGGGAGTCCCACCACTGGATGGGACCTGATCCAGCTGAGGCGTCGAATCGGCTATGTGATTCAGGATGCCGGCCTCTTCCCGCATTTTACCGTGTCGGCCAATGTGGGATTGGTCCCGCGTCTGGAAGGGTGGCCGGCCCATGATATCGATGCGCGCGTCGAGTCGTTGCTGACCCAGGTCGGGCTTCCACCGGCTAAGTTCACCGGGCGCTATCCCCGTGAACTGTCCGGCGGTCAGCGCCAGCGGGTGGCGGTGGCCCGCGCGCTCGCTGCGGATCCTCCGTTGTTGCTACTGGACGAGCCGTTCGGCGCGCTCGATCCGGTGACCCGCGTGGAACTGCAGCAGCAGTTTCTCGACTTGCGCGATCGGCTCGGCAAGACGGCTCTGCTCGTTACCCATGATGTGCGGGAAGCATTGCTGCTCGGCACCCGCATCGGGGTGCTTCACAATGGGCGATTGGTCTTTCTGGGTGGACGCGCCGAGTTCCTCAAGGCCGACGAACAGGAAGTGCGGGCCTTTCATAGCTGCCTCGAGGACAAATGGAAGGAGACGTTGTGATGTCGTCTTCCTTGGCCCGCGACATGCTCGACTTGACGCTCGAACACCTGTTCCTGGTGAGCCTTTCGATGGTGATTGCCGCGGCGATCGCCATTCCGGCCGGCATTCTGCTGACCCGTCGCGTCTTTCTTCAACGATGGGTGCTGGGATTTGCGAACGTCATGCAAACTGTGCCGAGCCTGGCGCTCTTCGGCTTTCTGATTCCGCTGCCGTTTCTGGGCGGCATCGGCCGGCACACGGCGATCGTCGCGCTCGTGCTCTATGCGCTCCTGCCGATTCTGCGCAATACGCTCACCGGCATTCTGAGCGTGGACCCCGCCGTGCGTGAGTCGGCCATCGCCATGGGCATGACGGAACGGCAGCTGCTCCGGTTAGTCGAACTGCCGCTGGCCGCCAGGACCATTCTGGCCGGCCTGCGGATCGCGACCGTGACGACTATCGGGACGGCCACGATCGCTGCGGCGATCGGCGGCGGCGGGCTCGGCGTGTTCATTTTTCGCGGGCTGGCCTCCGTCGATACGACGCTGCTGCTGGCCGGTGCGGTTCCAGCTGCATTGATCGCAATAATTGCCGATCGAGGACTCGAATGGATCGAACGCACATTATCGCCGGTGTGATCGTCGGATTGTGGGCAGCAGGGATCGTCGGCTGCACGAAGGAACGTCCGATCACGGTCGGCTCGAAGAATTTCACCGAACAGGTTGTCCTCGGCGAGATCGTCGCGCAGCATCTGGAACGTCGGCTTGGCCGCCCCGTGGATCGAAAACTCAACTTGGGCGGCACCATGCTGGCACATCAGGCGCTCGTGCAGGGAGACATCGATCTCTATCCCGAATATATCGGGACCGCGCTGACGGCCATTCTGAAACTTCCGCCCGCCTCCGAGCGGTCCGTTGTCCTCGCCCTCGTCCGCGCCGAATATCAGGCGCGATTCGGCCTGGAATGGATGGATCCTTTGGGCTTCAACAATACGTTCGCGATGGTGATCCGTGGAGGAGAGGCCAGGAAAAGTCAGATCGCCACCCTGAGCGATGCGGCTCGGCACGCTTCCGGTTGGATCCTAGGGGTGGGCTATGAATTCCAGCAGCGCCCGGATGGACTGGCGGGTTTACTGAAGACCTATCATCTTCCCGTCCAAGGATCGCCGAAGACGATGGACCTCGGGTTGCTGTACAAGGCACTCGATCAAGGACAAGTCAGCATGGTGGCCGGGAACGCCACGGACGGCCAATTGTCGAATCTCGATGCGGTGGTCCTGCAGGATGACCAGCGTTATTTCCCTCCCTACGATTGTAGCTTCGTGGCGCGAGCCGCCCTCCTGAAGGACAATCCACCCCTGCGGCAGGCGCTTGCCGAACTCGCCGGGCGGTTCACCGATCAGACCATGCGCAGGTTGAATTATGAGGTGGACGGCGAACATCGCCCCGTGCGGGACGTGGCGGAACAGTTCTTAAAGGAAGCCGGGCTGCTTCGCTAATCGGCGAGCAGAAGGTTTTCGGCAAAGGCCCATTCCTGATCGATCCACTGCGCTTCGCACAGGAATCCCGTCCGCCGAGCCAGGCCCGGAATGTCCTCGACGCGAAATTTGTGGCAGGCCTCGGTCCAGATCGTTTCACCTTCATTCATCGTAAAGGTAAAGTCCGCGGCCGGGATCGACACGGTTTGGGTTTTCGTCGAGCGTAGATGCATTTCGATCCGACGATCCATGTCCTGATACCGGCTCTCGTGTTCGAAGCTCGGCAGATGGAAGTCTCCTCCGAGTTCTCGATTGATCCGGGCGAGGATGTTCAGATTGAAAGCCGCGGTGACCCCCGTCGGGTCATTATAGGCCGGCAGCATCTCGTCGACGGCTTTTTCTATATCGATACCCAGCAGCAGCGCGTCACCAGGCTGCAACTGCCGGCGGACGTCGCGCAGGAACTTGTCGGCTGCCGGCGGATCGAAATTGCCGATGCTGCTGCCGAGGAACAACACCAGCAGCGCCT
>JBDTWG010000161.1:0-7773 GCA_040006855.1 Nitrospira sp. | reverse complement strand
TTGGAGGCGCGGGTCAGCGAGGCGGCACTGAAAGGATATCGGACGCTGGCGGTGGCGCGTGGCCCCGAGAGAGGCGCCCCAGCATTGGTTGGATTAGTGACCTTGTATGATCCACCCCGGCCGGACGCCAAGCAACTCATCGCCACACTCCACGATCTTGGTGTTCCGGTGAAGATGCTCACGGGCGACGCGTTGGCGGTCGCGAGTGAAGTCGCGCAGGGAGTCGGGTTGCCCAATATCCGGCGCGTGGCGGACCTTAAGGCTGCGAGCCATCAGGCGGGAAATGAGGCGGTCGACTTGTTGGCGGGTGTCGACGGTTTTGCCGAAGTCTATCCGGAGGACAAATACATCGTGGTGCAGCATCTGCAGGCCGCGGGGCACGTGACCGGCATGACAGGTGACGGCGTCAACGACGCGCCCGCATTGCGTCAGGCCGAAGTGGGCATCGCCGTCAGCACCGCGACCGACGTGGCCAAGGGCGCCGCGAGTGTCGTGCTGACCGAACCGGGGTTGACGAACATCGTCGCGTTAGTCGAGCAAGGACGGACGATCTACCAGCGCATTCTGACGTGGATCATCAACAAGATCAGCCGAACAATTCTGAAGGCGGCCTTCGTGGCCATCGCCTTCGTGGTGACCGGCAAGTTCGTGGTCTCTGCCTTTGCGATGCTCCTGCTGGTCTTCATGACGGATTTCGCGAAAGTCTCCCTCGCCACCGACCACGTTCGATGGTCCAAGAAACCGGAGACATGGAACATCGAGGGTTTTATCATCGTGTCCGTGGTGCTGGGTATCGCGATGGTTGTGGAAACGCTCCTCCTCTTGTGGATCGGCTGGTCACAATTCGGTCTGGCGACGAACGACATGGCCCTCTACACGTTCAGTTTCCTGACACTGCTGTACTTTGCCGTGTTCTCCATCGTGTCCGCTCGCGAGCGCCGCTGGTTCTGGGCGACGGTACCTAGCAAGACCTTTCAGTTAGCCCTTGTGGCTGAAGCGCTCACGGGCACCATCCTGACGCGCGTGGGTATTCCTGGACTTACGCCTTTGCCCTGGTGGCAGACGTTCGCTATTTTCGGCTATGCGATGGTGTCATGCCTAATCGTGAACGATGCTGTGAAGGTCGCACTGATCAGACGGCTCGTTCCTCACGCCGTGGCTAAGAAATCGGTCGATGTAACCCCGCAGATCGCCAAGCGTGCGTATAAACTGTATGATCAGCGGGGCCGCCAGAACGGTCGAGCAGTTGAGGACTGGGAGCAGGCGGAGCGGGAGATTCAGAAAAAATGAACCCGTCCATAACTAGGCGCCAACCCCTGAAGCAGCCGTTCAGGGGCAACTTGATCGAGCACACATCGTACATCGACAAATAAGGCGAGGAGCTACCGGGGCTCGTAATTGGAAGTGGAGTCGAGACGGAACGTCGTAGGACAAATCGCCGGCGAGAAGCGACACCAATGCCCGACGACACTGACGGTGAATCAGCGAGAGCAATCATGAAGAACAAGACCAGCCCTTCGAACGTCGGAGCGGTCGTCTCGGTCCGCGGCAGTGTGGTGGATATCCGGTTCGAGGACCATCTGCCGCCCATCTATTCGTTGTTGCGCGCAGGGCAGGAGGGGCGAGTCGCCATCGAGGTCTTAGCCCAACTCGACGCCCAGCTCGTGCGCGGGATTGCGCTGACGCCCACGCAAGGTCTCGCGCGCGGCATGGTCGTGGAGGATACCGGCGGTCCGCTGATGGCACCGGTTGGGAAGGGGATTCTCTCCCGCATGTTCGACGTGTTCGGCAACGCTATCGACCGTGAACCGGCACCATCAGAGATACAATGCCGTAGCGTCCATCGAGCCCCGCCTTCGTTAGCCCGGCGTTCCACGAAATCTGAGATCTTCGAGACGGGCATCAAGGTGATTGATGTCCTGATGCCGCTAGAGCGGGGAGGCAAGGCCGGTCTGTTCGGTGGGGCGGGTGTGGGGAAAACCGTCTTGCTTACGGAGATGATCCATAACATGATCGGGCACCACCAGGGGGTCAGCATTTTTTGCGGAATCGGTGAACGCTGTCGTGAAGGAGAAGAACTGTACCGCAACATGAAGGAGGCCGGCGTGTTGCCTAACATGGTCATGGTGTTCGGCCAAATGAACGAGCCCCCGGGTGCCCGTTTTCGGGTGGGCCATGCGGCGCTCACGATGGCAGAGTATTTCCGCGATGACGAACATCGGGACGTGCTATTGTTGATCGATAATATCTTCCGTTTCATTCAGGCCGGTTCGGAAGTATCCGGCTTGATGGGGCAAATGCCGTCGCGGCTGGGCTACCAGCCAACGATGGGCACCGAGCTCTCGGAGTTGGAGGAGCGGATCGCGAACACCGATACCGGGGCCATTACCTCGATCCAGGCGGTGTATGTCCCGGCGGATGATTTCACCGATCCGGCGGCGGTGCATACATTCTCGCATCTCTCCACGTCTCTCGTGCTTTCGCGCAAGCGGGCGAGCGAAGGCCTGTATCCTGCCATCGACCCCCTACAATCCAGTTCCAAGATGGCCACTCCGGGAATCGTCGGCGAACGGCATTACGGCGTGGCGCAGGAAATCCGGCGGACGCTCGCGCAATATGCCGAACTTAAGGACATTATCGCCATGCTGGGGCTGGAACAGCTGTCGCCTGAGGATCGCAACGTGGTCGCCCGCGCCCGCCGGTTGGAGCGTTTTCTCACGCAGCCGTTTTTCACCACAGAACAGTTCTCGGGACTCAAGGGAAAGCTCGTCAGCCTCAGGGACGCGCTGGACGGCTGTGAGCGAATCCTGCGCGATGAATTCAAAGACTATCCGGAGCGCGCGCTCTATATGATCGGGACGATTGATGAAGCGAAGAGGCCTGCGACACCGGGTCGGACAGAAGTCCCACCCGAACCGGCCTCCACGGCCCGAGCCAAGAACGACCCGGAGCCTGCGGCCGAGTCCCCGAGCAAGGCCCTGCCGCATCCGAAGCCGGGGGAGAAACCTGAGCGGAAGGTCGAGCATGCCAACGACACTCATGCATCTTAAGGTGCTTCTGCCCTTCCAAATCTTTGCCGAGAAAACCGACGTGTTGCGCATTGTGGCGGAGACGCGCCAGGGCTCATTCGGACTCTTGCCGCGGCGACTCGACTGCGTCGCGGCGCTCGCCCCAGGGATTGTGATGTACGAGACCGAAGCGGAGGGCGAGGTGTATGTGGCCGTGGATGAAGGGGTGCTGGTCAAGACCGGCTCGGACGTACTCGTTTCCGTGCGGCGGGCGATCGGCGGAACGGACCTTGGCCAATTGCGCAAGTCTGTGGAGCAGGAGTTTCTGACCCTCGACGAGCGCGAGCAAAGCGTGCGCTCGGTCATGGCCAAATTGGAAACCGGGTTTCTGCGTCGCTTCGCGGCTTTTCAACATGAATGACGAGCCATCCAAGGGCACTTCGGAAAACGGGCCGATCTTGGCCCGGCAGGTCGGCGCGAAAGCGGCGCGCAAACTTAAGGCCCAACGTCACAGGTCTCGGACCATCTGGTTTGGCTTGGGTATGATGGGGCTGATCGGCTGGTCGGTGGTCGTTCCGACGCTGCTTGGCGCGGCGCTCGGCATTTGGCTGGACACACACTATCCCGGACCGCATTCATGGACGCTCACGCTGCTCTTCATCGGCCTGATCATCGGCTGTGTGAATGCATGGCACTGGGTTGCTAAGGAGGACAAGGAAATACGCGCAGAACAGGAGAATCACGATGAATGACATGTGGCGTCTAATGCCGGCGCTGACCGCGGGCCTGTTGCTCGGGGCGATGTTCTTCGGTGGCCTGTGGTGGACGGTTCGCATGGGCGTCTCGTCCCAACGACCGGCGTGGTGGTTTTTGGGCAGCCTACTGCTGCGGATGAGCATTGCGATGAGTGGGTTGTATGTTGTTTCCGGCGGACATTGGGACCGGCTGCTGATATGCCTCTGCGGATTTGCCATTGCGCGTCTGCTCGTCACGCGACTCACTCGACTGCCGGAAAAGCCAGTCCCTCTGACACAGGAGGCCGGGAATGCGTCTTAGCCCAGACGAGATGATTTTCTGGCAACAGGGATTTCTCAAGCTCAACGGCACCATTGTGTTCACGTGGGGGCTGATGCTCGTGCTGGCCATCGGTTCACGACTCATCACGCGCAGATTGTCCACGGGGCTGACACGTTCCCGTTGGCAGAACGTCTTGGAAATAATCGTCACCACGATCAAGAAGCAAATCGAAGACGTGGGCCTGCATCATCCGGAGAAATATCTCGGCTTTCTAGGTACGCTCTTCTTGTTCGTGGCCACGGCCAGTCTCTGCACCGTCATCCCCGGCTATGAGCCGCCGACTGGTTCTCTCTCGACCACGGCGGCACTCGCGCTGTGCGTGTTTGTGGCGGTGCCGGTCTTCGGCATTGAGGAGCAGGGGATGACCAACTACCTCAAGTCCTATGTGGAGCCGACAGTCATCATGCTGCCGTTCAACATCATCAGCGAACTTTCGCGCACGTTGGCGTTGGCCGTTCGCCTGTTCGGCAACATGATGAGCGGGGCGATGATTATCGGTATCCTGCTCACCATCACCCCTTTCGTCTTTCCAATCGTCATGACTACACTCGGTCTGCTCACCGGCATGGTGCAGGCCTACATTTTCAGCATTCTGGCAGCAGTGTACATCGCTGCCGCCACGCGAATCCGTAAGCCAACGCCTGATCCCGACGAAAACCTTGACGCATGAAGTGCGAGACCAAAAGGAGATCCTATGGATAGCATGACTATTATCGCGGTGGCATCCATCGTCATTGCCGGCATCACCACCGGTTTCGGCACGATGGGGCCTGCGCTGGCGGAAGGGAGGGCGGTCGCGACGGCGCTGAGTTCGCTCGCGCAGCAGCCTGACGCCTCCGCCACCATTACTCGGACCCTGTTTGTCGGTCTGGCGATGATCGAGTCGACGGCCATTTACTGTTTCGTGGTCTCGATGATTCTGATCTTCGCGAACCCATTCTGGAATCATGTCATCGCCCAAGCCGCGGGAAAGTAATCCATGATCATCGATTGGTTCACCGTCGGGGCGCAGGCGCTCAACTTTCTTATCCTGGTATGGCTGATGAAGCGCTTTCTGTACAAGCCGATCCTTCACGCCATCGATGCGCGAGAGAGGCGGATCGCCACGCAACTTGCAGACGCGAACGCACAAATGACCGGAGCCACACAGGCGCGCGACGAGTTCCAACACAAGAACGAGGAGTTCGACCGGCAGCGTGCCGCACTATTGACCAACGCGGCGGAGGAGGCACGAGCCGAACGTCAACGGCTTCTCGAGCACGCGCGGAAAGAGTCCGACGCCGTGCGTCTCAAGTGGCAGGAGGCGTTGAGAAGCGAACACCAGAGCGTGAGAGAAACAGTCATCCGACGAACACGGGAGGAAGTCTTTGCCATCACGCGAAAGACATTGGCGGACCTTGCCACGACAAGCTTGGAGGAACGCCTGGGCGAGGTGTTCACTCGCCGCTTGCGGGAGATGGACGAGCAGACGAAAGAAGGCTTCGCTGAAGCCCTCAAAACCGCGTCCGCCCCGGCGCTCCTGCGCAGCGCGTTTGACTTGCCTGCGGAGCAGCGTGCGGCAATTCACAGGGCGCTCAACGAAACCTTTTCGGCTGAAATTCGCATTCAGTTCGAGACCTCACCGGACCTGGTCAGCGGGATTGAGTTCACCACGAGTGGGCACAAGCTGGCCTGGAGTATCGCTGATTATTTGGCGTCACTGGAAAAGAGCGTCGATGAACTGTTCAATGGGATGGACAAGCATGCCACCAAAGTCGAGCCGATACCCGAAGCTCACGTCGAACCGACGAGTGAAACGACACGCCAATGAACAGGGAACCTGAGAGCCTCGAGAACGCGTTCGACCGCGCGTTTGCTGGAATACGCGACGTGCGAGAAGCCTTCGCGCCACAACTCACGTTGCGGGAGGTGGGCACGATCACCAGTGTGGCCACCGGCATCGCCAAGGTGTCGGGTCTCCCCGGCGTGGGGTTTGAGGAGGTGCTGAAGTTTCCCGGTGACGTGTATGGCATCGCATTCAACGTCGATGCCGACGAAATCGGCGTCGTGCTGCTTGGCGACTACTGGCAGTTGCATGCGGGTGATGAAGTCGAGCGCAGGGCGCATGTCATGGACGTGCCGGTGTGCGACGGGTTGATCGGGCGGGTCATCAACCCATTAGGGCGGCCCCTCGATGGACAGGGGCCGGTGGTCTCCCGTGAGCGCCGAGCTATCGAACGGGCGGCACCGCCCATTATGAGTCGAGCACCCGTCACGGTGCCGTTGCAAACCGGAATCAAGGTCATCGATGCCCTCATTCCCATTGGACGCGGCCAGCGCGAGTTGATTCTGGGTGACCGGCAGACGGGCAAGAGCGCCATTGCCCTCGCCACGATTCTCAACCAGCGCGACCAGAATGTGCTGTGCGTGTATTGCGCTATCGGACAGCGGGCCTCGGGCGTCGCCAAGGTCGTGGCCACCCTCCGCGAACAGGGCGCGATGGACTACACCGTCGTCGTCGTGACTGAAGGCAACGACCCGCCCGGCCTGGCATACATCGCGCCGTACGCCGCGACCAGCATTGCGGAATATTTCATGGATCAGGGGCGCGATGTGCTGGTGGTCTATGACGACCTCACGCATCACGCCCGCGCCTATCGTGAGCTGTCCTTGCTACTGCGGCGTCCACCCGGTCGCGAAGCGTTTCCTGGCGACATCTTTTACATCCACTCGCGGCTGCTGGAGCGCGCCACGCATTTGCGGCCGGAGCTCGGCGGCGGATCATTGACTGCGCTGCCCATCATCGAAACCGATGCGCAAAACATCTCCGCCTACATTCCGACCAATCTGATTTCCATCACGGATGGCCAGATCTACCTCTCGCCCTCCCTGTTTGAATTGGGGGTGTTGCCGGCGGTTGATGTCGGGAAGTCCGTTTCCCGTGTGGGGGGCAAAGCCCAACGCGCGGCCTACCGCGCCGTGGCAGGAGACCTCAAGCTGGCCTATGCGCAATTTGAGGAGCTGGAGACCTTCGCCCGGTTCGGGGCCCGGTTGGATGATGATACCCGCAAGATCATCGAACATGGGCGGCGAATCCGCGCCTGTCTCAAACAGCCGGAGTTTGCCCCGGTGTCCGTGCGCGCCCAAATTATCTTGCTGCTGGCGTTGACCGAAAAACTATTCGATCCTGTACCGCTGGACCAGATGTCGAACGCCGAGCACGCGGTGCAGGCGGCGGCGGCTCACATCCCGGCAGAGGTGTGCGCACGATTCGACACCGCCTCAAAATTGACTGACGAGGATCGTCGCCTGGTTGTGGAGCTCGCCCGTTCATCGCTCGGAGGATTCCAACCCACGCTGGCACGCAGGGACACGCCATGAGCGGTCTCACCAGATCGGTGTTGGGCCTGACTGCCGCGGAAGCCGCCCGGCGTCTGGTCGCCGAGGGCCCGAACCTTCTGCCCGGGGGCACGCCGAAGTCGATGTTCGCCATGGTGCTCGACGTGTTGACCGAACCCATGTTCCTCATGCTGTTGGTGGCGGGCGGTATCTACCTCGCGCTGGGCGATCGCGCCGAGGCGTTGTTCCTGCTCGGCTTCGTAGGTGTGGTCATCGGCATCACCCTGGCCCAGGAGCGCAAGACGCAGCGCGCGCTGGAATCGCTGCGCGATCTGTCCGCTCCGCGCGCGTTGGTGATTCGTGACGGTCA
>JBDTWG010000160.1:0-7836 GCA_040006855.1 Nitrospira sp. | reverse complement strand
ACTCATGGCGCAAGCCGCAGAAGAATACGGCTCCCACGACAAGACCTTCAAGGCTTCGGGTAACGGGACGATTCGGGTGGTGGATGCGTCAGGGAAAACCTTGCTGGAGCACAAGGTTGAAGAGGGCGACATCTGGCGCATGTGTCAGGTGAAAGACGCGCCGATCCAGGATTGGGTCAAGCTCGCCGTCACTCGTGCAAAAGCTACCGGCGCTCCAGCGATTTTCTGGCTTGACAAGACGAGAGCGCACGATGCGGAGTTGATCAAGAAAGTTGAACGCTACTTGAAAGATCACGATACCAAGGGGCTCGACATCCGGATCATGACCCCAGCCGATGCGACGCGTTTGTCCTTGGAGCGCATTAAGGACGGCAAGGATACAATCTCGGTTACAGGAAACGTCTTGCGTGACTATCTCACTGATTTGTTCCCCATTCTCGAAATCGGGACCAGCGCCAAGATGCTCTCCATCGTGCCGTTGCTGAATGGTGGCGGTCTCTTTGAGACCGGAGCCGGCGGTTCTGCGCCAAAGCATGTGCAGCAATTCCAAGAAGAGGGCTATCTGCGGTGGGATTCGCTGGGTGAATTTCTGGCGCTGGCCGCGTCGTTGGAGCATTTGGCAAAAGTGGCCAACAATCAAGCGGCGAAGATGCTGGCGGACACGCTTGATCAAGCCAACGCGAAGTTTCTGGAGAGCAATAAGTCACCGGCCCGCAAGGTCGGTGAGATCGATAACCGGGGCAGCCATTTTTATCTGGCGTTGTACTGGGCGCAGGCACTGGCCCAGCAGACGCAGGATAAAAATTTGCAAGCGCGTTTCGTGAAGATCGCGAAAGAACTTGAACAGAACGAAGCCAAGATTTCCACTGAGTTACTCGCGGCTCAAGGCAAGCCAGTCGATGTCGGCGGGTACTATCATCCTGACGATGCCAAGGCGTCCCAGGCGATGCGTCCAAGCGCAACCTTGAATGCTATCGTGGATGCGATTGCCTAGTATATCGGGCCTATTTTGTAGCGAGTAGAACATGCACTGTGTGAGTCTCGTTGGGGGTAATGGATGATCCCTCGTATTGCCCCTAACGTTCACCTCTCACCGCTTTGGGGAATATGGCACAAGAAGACACCAATGTAATCGATCAGCCGGAAGTGCTCCGTCATAAGATGGTGACCATTGAAATCTCTGGCAAGAAGTATGAAGTGCCGGAGGGTATCACGGTCATTAAGGCTTTATGGTACACGGGCCAGGAGGTGGTACGAGGAGCCGGCTGCCTCGGTGGGTTCTGCGGCGCTTGCGCAACCTACTACCGCACGAAGGATGATCCTAAGGTACGGACGTGTCTGGCCTGTCAGATGGCTGTGGAGGACGGCATGTCCTTCACCATTATGCCTCCGTTTCCAGCGCGGAAGGCACTGTACGATATTCAAACTCTCAAAGACCCAAAGCAAGACCTGTTCAATCTGTATCCCGAAGCGCCGCTTTGTCGGAATTGTAACGCCTGCACCGAGGCCTGCCCGCAAAAAATCGATGTCCGGGAAGGTGTTTGGAAGGCCGTGTTCGGCGACTTCAAGAGTGTGTCCGAGATGTTCATGGACTGTGTCATGTGCGGGATGTGCACGCCGGTCTGTATTGCCGACATTGCTCCCAATTTAGTGGCTCTGTATGTCAGCCGAGCACAAGGCGCTCACTTCACCGCGAGGCCTCAGGGGCTTGAGACACGCATCAAGGAAATTCAGGACGGCCGGTTCACCGAGGAGTGGAACAAGGTCCTCGCCATGAATGAAAAAGAGTTGGCCGATCACTGCGCGACAGTGAAGTAATGCATTGTGCCGTCAGCCGGGCTTCCGAAGATATGCCTGGGGATTGTGCTCACCGCTGAAAGCGAAATCATGGACATTCACGCGCTTCAACAAATTGTTCATCAGACTCGGGATGCACGTCGTAAGCAAACCATTCCGAAATTTTCTCCCACAGATCGCGACCAACTGATTCACCAGTATCACCCTGACTACCGTGCCAGCGCCTATCGCCCGATTCGATTTGGCCCTAACATGAACGACAAGACAGTTGTCGAACTGGCGGCCTTGCTCGAAGGTGACAGCCCCATTGCAGACAAAGCAGACCTCACGCCGCACTATACGACCGATGTGTTGGTCATTGGCGGAGGGGGAGCGGGATGCGCTGCGGCGTTGCATGCCCATGGGACCGGTGCCAAGGTCATTCTGGCCACCAAACTTCGGCTCGGCGACTCCAATAGTGTGATGGCTCAAGGGGGGATGCAGATCTCTGTTGCACCTGAAGATTCTCCCGTGACCCATTTCCTCGACACGCTTAAGGGCGGCCACATGCAGAACGACCATGAGTTGCTCAAAGTGATGGTCGAGGAAGGTCCTTCTATTGCAAAGTGGCTGATTGAACTGGGTGTCCTCTTTGATCGACAGGCGGATGGTAATCTGCACGTGAAAAAAGGTGGGGGCAGTTCCAAACCACGCCTTTTGACCTGCTCAGACTATACCGGTCTTGAGATCATGCGTGTGTTGAAGGACGAAGTCCTGAATCAAAAGATCCAACTCCTGGAATTTTGTGCGGCGGTCGAGTTGCTCAGCGATGACAACGGCCACTGCACCGGGGCGATTTTCAAGGATCTCGACAATCATCGGCAAGTGGTCGTCGCAGCGAAGTCCGTGATTCTCGCGACCGGCGGCATTGGCCGGTTACATATTCAGGGATTTCCGACGAGCAATCATTACGGCGCAACGGGTGACGGCCTCTGCCTCTCGTACCGAATGGGCGCGAAGCTCGACCACATCGATACGTTTCAATATCATCCCTCGGGAGCAGTCTATCCAGAGCAATTGATCGGAGCATTAGTCACGGAAGGTATTCGTTCAGAAGGTGGCCACTTGGTGAATGCTAAGGGGGAGCGTTTCGTGAACGAACTCGATACCCGCGATGTCGTGTCTTCTTCCATCATCCGAGAATGCGAAGAAGGTCGTGGCATTCGCACCATGTCAGGCCGTGTCGGGGTGTGGCTGGATACGCCGCTTTTGGATGCGGAGCATGGGCCGGGAACCGTTGAGAAGCATTTCCCCGCGATGATGATGCAGTTCGAACGGTTCGGGATCGACATCAGCAAGGACCCCGTCCTGATCTATCCGACGCTGCATTATCAGAACGGCGGCGTGAAGATCGATACAAATTCAGAAACGAACGTAAAAAATCTCTTTGTCGCCGGTGAAGCTTCCGGTGGCTTGCACGGACGCAATCGATTGATGGGCAATTCGTTGCTCGACCTGATGGTCTTTGGTAAACGCTCTGGTCTCACGGCGGCCTCTCGGGCGGGATCCATGCCACAAGGAGCACTCACGGTTAAGCATCTTCAACGGTTCCGTGCTGAAGCGAAGAAACACGGCAATTCCAGCGGAGTGATCTCACCGATGATTCTTCCTGCCTACACGCGCAAAGAACCAGAACGCACCGCGAATGGCTGATGGTGTCCGGTCTGAACATGCAGACCCCGCTCTTAGCCACGCGTGAAATGCCATAAGCCATTAGACCTTATGAGGATTACATGAACGTTCATGAATTTCAGGCCAAGCAGTTGTTTGCGCAGTTTGGGGTGCCAGTGCCTCGCGGAAAAGAGATTACGTCACCGGAGGCGGCGACGACCTGGGCCAACGAGCTGAATACGCCGGTCTTTGTCGTAAAAGCGCAAATCCATGCGGGCGGGCGTGGCAAGGCCGGCGGCGTCAAGATCACGAAGGACAAGGCGGCGGTTGCAGGCTTTGCCAAGGAATTGATCGGGAAGACCCTGGTCACGCACCAGACTGGACCGAAGGGAAGAAAAGTCCATCGGCTGCTCTTGGAGGAAGGAGCCAACATCGCCAAAGAACTGTACTTGAGCATTTTGGTGGATCGCGATACTGGTTGGCCGACGTTTATCGCCAGCACCGAAGGCGGTATGGAAATCGAAGAGGTGGCGGAAAAGACTCCGGAGAAGATCATCAAGGAAGCGATCGATCCCGCAGTCGGATTTCAGGGACACAATGGGCGCAATGTGGCTTTTGCTTTGGGGCTTCAGAACATGGAGCCGGCCGTCATCAATCCTTTTGTGCAGATGCTCGGCAATCTCTATCGCCTCTTCATGGAAAAGCATGCTGCGCTCGTCGAAATCAACCCATTGATCATCACCAAGGAAAAGACCTTGGTGGCGCTGGACGGGAAGGTATCGTTCGACGATAACGGTCTCTTTAAGCATGAAGATGTTCAGAAGATGCGCGACCTCAACGAAGAGGATCCGTTGGAAATCGAAGCGACGGCAAACAATCTTAACTATGTCAAGCTTGATGGGAACATCGGCTGCATGGTGAACGGTGCTGGCCTTGCCATGGCGACCATGGACGTCATTAAGCTAGCGGGTAGCGAGCCGGCGAATTTTTTGGATGTGGGCGGCGGTGCAACGAAAGATACGGTTGCGGCTGGTTTCCGGATTCTGCTCAAAGATCCGAACGTCAAAGGTATCTTCATCAACATTTTTGGCGGCATCGTGCGGTGTGAGCGGATTGCGCACGGAGTGATCGAGGCGGCCAAAGAAGTGAAAATTACGGTGCCGTTGGTGGTGCGGCTCCAGGGTACGAATGCAGATGAAGGCCGCACACTCTTGGCGGGGTCGGGTCTCAAGTTAGAAGTTGCCAATGATCTGTGGGAAGCGGCGCAGAAAATTGTGAAGTTGACCGGCAAGGCGGCCTAAAGGAGAAGACCGTGAGCATTCTCGTT
Organism: Nitrospira sp.; assembly: GCA_040006855.1. GTDB lineage: Bacteria > Nitrospirota > Nitrospiria > Nitrospirales > Nitrospiraceae > Nitrospira_A. The sequence continues at coordinate 3,062 of JBDTWG010000160.1, read as the reverse complement.
AATAAGAACACGCGAGTGGTGGTGCAGGGGATTACGGGAAGAGAAGGCTCTTTCCACGCGACGCAGTGCAAGGCCTACGGTACGAAGATGGTCGCCGGGGTGACACCGGGGAAGGCCGGACAGGAAGTCGACGGCATTCCCGTCTTCAACACCGTGGCCGACGCGGTGAAGAAAACGGAGTGCGATACGTCTCTGATTTTTGTGCCCCCACCGTTTTGCGCCGATGCGATATTGGAAGCCGCCGATGCAGGCGTCAAGCTGATTATCTGTATCACCGAAGGTATTCCCGTGAATGATATGGTGAAGGTAAAGCGTGCGTTGCATGGTCGCGATGTCCGATTAATCGGTCCGAATTGTCCCGGCGTCATTACGGTCGATGAGGCCAAGATCGGCATCATGCCGGGCTTCATCCATAAGCGTGGGGTTGTCGGCGTCGTATCTCGCAGCGGCACCTTGACGTATGAAGCGGTCCATCAGCTGTCCACGTTGGGACTTGGTGAGACGACCTGTGTGGGGATCGGCGGTGACCCGGTCAACGGCACCGGCTTTGTCGATGTTTTGCCGCTCTTCGAGAAGGATGCGGAAACCCAGGCCGTCGTTATGATCGGTGAGATTGGTGGCGATGCTGAGGAAAAGGCTGCTGAGTATATTAAAAAGTACGTCAAGAAGCCTGTGATCAGCTTTATCGCGGGCATAACCGCGCCTCCGGGGCGCCGCATGGGCCACGCTGGTGCGATTATTTCTGGTGGTAAAGGCACTGCGAGTGAGAAGATGAAAGCGCTCGAAGCGGCCGGAGTTCGAGTCGTGAAGAATCCTGCTGAGATCGGCCATGCTGTGAAAGCGGCGCTCGGCCGCTAGCGTCCGGCACATTTCCCCAAGAGGGCGTCGGATTCAATCCGGCGCCCTCTTTGTGTTTCAGGGCAATGCGCCGGTTTGAGCAAATACAGCCTGGGATTGCTGCATATGATCTCAGCAGAGCAGCGACGATTGCCCCCATGTATCGTTTTGCAAAACTTTCCCTTGCAACCAAAGGCCGGAATCTTCCCTTTTTCCCTTGCGAGAGACGTGGTACTGTATACCGGCCTATGAAAGCGGAACGATCTGAGCCTGTTGAATTGCTCGCCCCTAACCCGAGATAGGATCGGCCTCCCTCCAGGAGACACGCTGACAGTACAAGGAGCCCCGGTTACTGTCCATATGAAAGGACGCCACTATGCTCGTGTTTCTCATACATGTGCGTGATCCCCAGTTCTATGCACTCCCCGCAAAGACCCGCGCCAAGAATGGACGCATTCGAGTGATGGGCTTTCCGCCGATCGGCATCATGTCCTTGTCGTCCGTGCTGAAGCGCGCAGGCCATGAATGCGTGATGTTCGACCAGGCCCATCCGGAGACGCCCAATGATTATATTATCGAACAGATCAAACAACGGAAACCGGCTCTAGTTGGACTGAGCTTCCTCAGTACCACCAGTTACCCTTATGCGAAGATTCTCGCGCGGCAAATTCGGGCTACTGATAACCAGGTGAAGTTGGCCTTCGGTGGCGTATTCGCCAGCCTCAATGCTGGGCTCGTCAAACTGCAATGTCCTGAAGTGGATTTTATCTGCAGGGGCGACGGAGAGCAGCTACTCTTGGACCTCCTCGATCGCATCGATGACCCCCAGGATGTAGGCGGCCTAACCTGGGCGAAGGACGGTCAGGTGATCAACAATCCCAACCGGCCCATGGAGCGTCATTTGGATCAGTGGCCTTTCCCGGACCGGGAAAGTTTGGAGTTGGACTTCGTCGAGTCCATGCCGTTGGATGTGCCAGCCGTGCTGTCGATGGAGCGGTTTACGACGATGCAGACCTCGAGGGGTTGTCCCTGGCCATGCGTCTTCTGTGACATTCCGATCTTCAACGAGGGCAAGTGGCGCGCCCGCACGGCGCAGCACGTGGTCGACGAGTTGAAGTACCTCGAAGCAAACGGGTACGGGTCGGTCTATTTTGTCGACGATCACTTCCTGCTGCAGCCAAAACGAATTGATGCGATCTGCACAGGTGTCATCGACGCCAAGCTCTCTATTCAATGGGGCATCGAAGGCCGCGTCGATTCCGTTGCGCAGCACCTGTTCCCGGCCATGGCTAAAGCACATTGCCGGACGGTCATGTTTGGTATTGAGAGCGGCAGCCAGAAAATTTTGGATCGACTTCAAAAAGAGCAGACGCTCGCCGAGGTTGAAACTGCGGTACGAAATGCCAAAAAGGCCGGCATCGAAATCGTTCATGGGTTCTTCACTGTGGGCAACCCAGATGAAACCGTGGAGGATATGCAGAAGACATTCGAATTCGCCTCGAAACTCCCCCTAGATACCTTCGGCTTCAACCGACTCTGCGTCTATCGAGGGACGCCACTGTGGCAGGAGTACATCAAGCGCGGCCTCGTCACGGACGCCAAGGATTGGTACAAATATTTCAAATGTTCAGAGATCGACCCCACCTGTCTGCCGGGAGCGGTCATCAATACGGTGCGGCAAGAAGGCCTGAAGAAGCTGTTTATTTATAAGCTCACCCGCTATCCGATCCAGACCTTTAAATTGCTGCGACGATTTTTACGATATATGCCTTTCCGCGATGTGGCCTACCTTATCATCAAGCCGTTCTTGGGCCAGAAGAAGGGTGCGACCAAGGCTGAGGTATTGTCGCGGGCAGTGGAGCACGCGGAGATGAAAGACGCCGCGGCGCAGCTGACCCAGCTCAGCGATGAGCTGTTACATAGCGTGTTGGAAGAATCGAAAGCGGAACGCCAGCGGATTCAGCGGGAAGCGGAAGGATCACGAGAGCTTCCCATGATTTCCAGCAGGTAGGCCGGTTGTGGCCGTCATTTCCAATAGATGATCCGCCCAGACCCATGGCGATCCCTCATCCTCATGTTTGCAGTACACATAGCAATCCTTTCCATTCGCTTTTGCCTCGAGGAGGTATTTCCCCCACTTCTCTAGCTCCTTAATCGAATAGCGACTCCTTCGAAGGCGAGCATAGAGAAAATCAGCCGTGTTCCGATGTTCTGCATGGCTATCA
>JBDTWG010000159.1:0-7872 GCA_040006855.1 Nitrospira sp. | reverse complement strand
GTGCCGGATGCCTTGCTCAATTTCGAATTCGGCAAGGGCTCGCTTTCATCGGTCGCGGATCGGTTTTTGGTCGATGCCATGCCGAGTTATGCGACGCTGGTCTGCGGCGCTTTGCGAGATAGGATTGATTCACTGGTGATTGAGGGTCATACCGACGATCGAGGCTCCGACGTCTACAATCTGAAACTGAGCCAGGAGCGCTCGTTGAATGTGATGGTCAAGGGGCTTGAGGTGATCCAGGATTCGGCGCCTTGGGCCTATCGCTGTTTCCAAGAAAAGACTTCTGCCAGCGGGCGAGGTCGGCAAGACCTGATCCTGGACGAGTCACGCGCGCTTGATAGGGATAAGAGCCGGCGGGTGGTGTTTAAGATCCGCCTTCGACCCACGGATCACCAGGAGGAATTGAATCAGGCCATGCGTCCTCTCGAATCTCCGACGTTCGCATCCCGTCTCTTTTAGCGAACACCAGACTTCGCCTCTCTCGCGCAGCGAAACCCGACATCGTTTCGGCGGGCATCGGGAGCGTACGCTGCGCGATTGGCGGATCGGATAGTTTTGGAGTCATTGTTCCAGGCACCGCCACGTAGGCCTCTGAGTGGGCCAGCAGAGGGGCCTCGCGGATTGTCGCTCGGGCTGTATTGATAGTAGGTGGGATCGTACCAGTCGGCGACCCATTCCCACAGATTCCCGGCCAAGTCGTATACGCCGTTCGGAGTTTTTCCTGGTTCATAGCGCCCGACATTGGTGAGCGTGTCATAACCTCGCCATTTGGTCTGGCCCGCATTGGCATGTCCTTTGGTTGGGTGAACACTGCCCCACGGGTAGATCCGTCCTTCGGTCCCGCGTGCAGCCATTTCCCATTCAGCTTCGGTCGGCAGCCGTTTCCCTACCCATCGGCAGTAGTCGCGCGCATCATACCAATTGACGCCGATCACCGGTTTGTTCTCGTGAGATCCTGCCGTGGCCTCGTTCCACTTGAACGGCGGGTCCGGCTTCTGTGAGGTCAGAAACTCGGCATAGCGAGACACGGTGACTTCAGAGGCATCAAGATAAAAGGCCCTGACTGAGACGCGATGAACCGGTTGCTCATCATCCTGGCCGCGGTCGCTGCCCATAGCGAACTCGCCGGAGGGAATGAGCACCATCGGCGCATTGTCGTGGGGGCCGGCCGAGGCAGTGCCCGGCTCGGTGGGGCCCGCATTGGATCGACTGGGGGCGGGTGCCTGCGTAGGATGTGATCCGGCTTCTCTCGCAACGGCGGGCCCCGTGACTAGCAGGCAGGCTAGCAGCGCGACGGCGCAACGAACAAATCGAATGGTAGGCATCGGTTTGACGGTTGATCCTTGGCGAAGCCGTTGAGTGCCTGGCGCAGTCCTCACGTATTGTATCCCGTCCGCAGGAGGAAGTGTGCATTGAGAGGCTTCCTTTGCCCTGTGGGGGCTGTTCGCGAAGGCTTCTTGCCCATGGTGCGGAAGGGATCTGAGCTGGAGCGCAGACTCGTTGGCATGTACTGGACAGACCATGCGGGCTTGTGAGTGGGAGTCAAAGAGATCGTGCGTTGAGGCGCGCGCTATTTCAGGAGATGGTCGGAGATCAACGCGGCCAATTCAGGTGCTTCGACCACCCCTTCACGTGTCAGGACGAGTTTGCCTCGCGCAAAGAAGTGTGTGGTGGGATAGGTTTCAAACGTATGCGCTTTCTTGATTTCACGGCATCGGCCGGGGACATGCATCTTCGCTTTGCCGATCTTGATGGCCGGAAACTTGGCAGCGGTTTCTTCCAGAATTGGATCGTACAGTTTGCACGGTTCGCATGTGGCGAGGCCGTAGGCCACCACTGCTCCGTCACTCTCGGTAAACTCTTTGTAGTTCTCGTCGCGGACGTCTTCCACAGTGCCGGTCATCATGTATCCTCATGTATGATCGAGGACCGAGGGGAGGGCGTGGTCATGGCCCTCACCGCTCAGTCCTCATCATGCAGCTTAGCTCAGCTTTGCGAGGGCCGCGAGAATGTCCTTGTCTTCCCGTGCCACCTTGATTTCCTGCACCTTTACGTAGGCGACTTTGCCGTTCTTGTCGACAATCACGGTCGCGCGCTTGCCACAATTCAACGGTTCAAAATACAGTCCGTACTTCTTGACGACTTCACGGTTAAAGTCGGAGAGGAGGCGGTGCTTGAGATCCAATGAATCAGCCCAGGCCTTGTGGGAGAAAAAGCTGTCGCAGCTGATGCCGAACAGCTCGGCGTGGGCGCCTTGGAACTTCGGGAAGTCATCGGTCAGACATTTGTTCTCACCCTGACACACCGGACTCCAGTCGAGCGGGTAGAAAGCGAGGACGACATTGCTCTTTCCCTTGAACTCGCTCAGCTTCACGTCCTTCTGGTCCTGATCTTTTAATGTAAAATCCGGCGCGGTATCGCCGACCTTAATTTCTGCAGCTACATCACTCATTGCGATCCTCCTAGGTTAGACCCCATGCTTCTACGCAAACCCTTTCGTGGTACCACGCCCGGAAAAACCTTGTCAACGGGCCCAGAAGACCTAGGCAGGCGGCGGGAACGCGAGAAGTAGTTTTGTATAGGGTGATGCAGGAGGGGGCACGGAGGTCAAATGCGCGCTGTAGTGATTTCTCGGAAGGTCACCATTCGACCAGCCGGCGCGGCCGTCCGATGCTTGATGAATCGAATCGTTTGGGCCAGAGCCGGCAGGTCCAGGGACTGTCCGATTTTGTGATTGTGCCCGGCGCGCAACACCCCGTCTGCCGCTGACATGAGGAGGGCAATGGTTTCAATCTCCGGAAGGCTTCGAGGCTGGATCACTTCCAACTCGTCCAAGCCGAATTTGCTCAAGCCCAACGTGTGGAACCAATCGGTCGAGTAATCATCGGTTTCACTGTGTTGGACAGTGACATGGTCGCGGGCCTGAAAGACAGATAAGGGGCGATCATTCCAGTCCGAAGGATTCAGGTACTCTTGGGATATCATGTCGAAGGCGGTGCCTTGCGTGAGCAAGGTGAAGCCGCGAGCGAGGCGGGCAGCGACAAGAATCGTGTCCGCGATGGCGCCGGGGTGAGCGCTCGCCGGTGAGACGCTTCCAAGCGCGGGGTGATCCCAGGCCAGGACACCCTGCCATTGTGACGTGTCGGCCTCAGGCAGACTGGTCAGCAGGTGTGTGTGCCAGGGACCGTGGTTGGCGCTGACGGGACGTCCGGGTTCGCGTTGGAGGCAGGAGAGCGGTCCCCCGTAGTGAAGGTCGTACCAACTCTTCAAGTCCTCGAGGGACGGAGGCAAATCGCGATAGCCGACCAGGTAAAGCGGCGGCCTGGCCTGAGAGACCTTCGCGGCTTTTTTCCGAATCTTCATGTGGGCCGCGCGTCAGGGCATTGAGCGCCTACGTGGTTACTTTGAGCTTTTCTTCGCTTTCCGGCGGTCGTCTGGATTCAAAAGCCGTTTCCGGAGGCGGAGATGTTTCGGTGTCACTTCGACCAGTTCGTCCTGGCCGATGTATTCCATGGCAAATTCCAACGACATTTCACGCGGCGGTGTGAGCACCAACGCCTCATCCGTGCCGGCGGCGCGCATGTTGCTTAGTTGCTTCTGTTTGCACACATTCACGTCCAGGTCCTCGTCGCGGCTGTTTTGACCGACGACCATTCCTTGGTAGACCTCGACCGACGCGCCGATGAACAGTTCGCCGCGTTCTTGGGTCATGAAGAGGGCATAGGCTGTGCTCGTTCCGGCTTCGAAGGCCACCAGTGAGCCATGTGGTGCCACGAGAAGCGTCTTTTCATCAGCCGGCGCATAGTCGGAAAATACGTGATGGATGATCACGGTGCCGCGCGTTTTGGCCAACAAAATGTTCTTCAGGCCGATGATGCCGCGTGTGGGGATGTGATATTCGATGTGCATTTCGCTGGCCGTGCCCTCGGAATGCACGAGCTTCATGTGGCGGAGTTCACCACGCCGCTTGCCGATTTCCTCGATGACTGGACCTTGATATTCAGAAGGAACCTGGATGGTCAGCTCTTCAAACGGCTCTGTGACCTGATCGCCGTCTCGGTGCAGAATCACCTCAGGCTGCGAGATCTGCAGCTCATAGCCTTCACGACGCATTTGCTCGATGAGCACGCCGAGATGCAATTCGCCGCGGCCGGCTACGAGGAAACGGTCGGCGCTGTCGGTTTCCTGCACGCGCAACGACACGTTGGTTTCCAGCTCCTTGAATAACCGCTCACGAAGGTGGCGCGACGTGAGGTATTTCCCCTCGCGACCGGCAAAGGGGCTATTATTCACCGAAAAAGTCATTTGTACGGTCGGTTCATCGATCGTCACACGCGGGAGTGCGACGGGATTCGCCGGATCGGCAATGGTATCCCCGATGTTCACTTCTTCCAGCCCGGAGAGAGCGACAATTTCACCGGCTTCGGCTGTGTCGACATCAGCGCGCTCAAGTCCTGAGAAGACGGCGAGATCGGAAATTTTGCCAGGGACCTGACCGCCGTCTTTGGTGAGCGTCACCACGTTTTGACGACGAGCGATTGAGCCTGATTGAATCTTGCCGATCCCCATCTTTCCTTTATAGGAATCTTGAGCGAGGGCGAGCACGAGGAGCTGGAATGGAGCATCGGGATTGATGGCTGGCGCGGGGATTTTCTCCAGAATGGTCTCCAACAGCGGGGAGATCTCCGTCCCCGGTTGCTTGAGGTCGAGGGTCGCGATGCCTTTGATGGCTGAGGTGTAGACAATGGGGAAGTCGAGCTGTTCGTCGGTGGCGCCCAAATGCACGAAGAGATCGAACGTGCGATTCACGACATCGTCGATGACGGCATCCGGACGATCGATTTTGTTGATGACGACGATCGCTTTATGTCCGAGAGCCAGCGCTTTCCGCAAGACGAAAGTAGTCTGCGGCATGGGGCCTTCTTTGGCATCGATGAGGATCAACACCCCATCCACCATTCGCAACGTCCGCTCCACTTCGCCTCCGAAATCGGCGTGCCCAGGCGTATCAACGATGTTGATCTTTACGCCCTTGTAAGTGACGCTCGCGTTCTTGGCTCGGATCGTAATGCCGCGCTCGCGCTCCTGATCCATCGAGTCCATGATGCGTTCGCCCATGTCATCGATCTTGCGATGAACATGAGTCTGGCGCAGCACGGCGTCGACGAGTGTGGTTTTGCCGTGGTCGACGTGCGCGATGATGGCAATGTTGCGAATGTCGGTCCGACGACCTTGCGGCGCATGCAGACCATGGGCTGTGGATGAGGGCGCTGAGGTGTTCATAATCTCCAATGCCGTGAGAGTGCCAAAAAAAAGACGCCTTCCTATGAAGGCGTCTTAACCGTCGGAGTATACCTGATTCGAGTGCCTTCCCACAAGTCGGTGCGAAATTTTCTCCAAATGCCTCGCGCGTTGATGATTCGAAGCTTGCTTGAGTTTGTCGAAGGCGCATTGTATGGTGTGTGAGTAGCGGGTTGACCTCTTTCCTCGCAATCACCCACTCCATGTCATCTGAATTCGATCACTTACTCGATAAGCCGGAGAAGCCTCGTCGTCGTTGGCGATGGTGGCAGATGGCTTTGATCGGACTACTGCTCATCCTGGTGCTGGGGGGTGGTGGAGCGGCCGGTATCCTCTGGTATTTTTCTCAGGACCTGCCGTCATTAGAACCTCTGCAGAACTATCAGCCGAGTCTGGTCACACGAGTCTATTCCGATGACCGGCAAGTGATCGGGCAATTCTTCATCGAGCGGCGCTTTCTCAAACCTATCCAAGAAATTCCAAAAAGTCTCACGCACGCCGTGATTGCAACGGAGGATTCGAGATTTTTCGAACATCCGGGCTTAGATATCGTCGGGATTATTCGGGCGGCCTGGACCAATATTCGCCATGGCGGACGGAGAGTCGAAGGGGCGAGCACCATCACCCAGCAACTCGCACGTTCGTTGTTTCTTTCCTCAGAACGGACATTTGACCGGAAGCTACGCGAACTGATTTTGGCCTACAAGATGGAGTTGGTGCTGACGAAAGACCAGATCCTGGAGATGTATTTGAACCAGATCTACTTTGGCCAGGGCGCGTACGGAGTGGCGGCGGCCGGACAGACGTATTTCGGCAAAGAGCTTCCGAAATTATCGTTGGCGGAAGTGGCGTTTCTCGCCGGTCTCCCCAAATCGCCGAGTCACTATTCGCCGTTTAAGGCCTATGACCGGGCAAAGAAGCGGCAAGAGCACGTGTTGGGCCGCATGGAGGAGGCTGGATTTATCAGTCGAGCGGACCGCGAGCAGGCCGTGGCTGAAAAGTTGAACTTCCGACGTCCGGGAAGTGAACATCTGGGACCGTATTTTGTCGAGTATATCCGACAGCTGCTCGTCGCAAAATTCGGCGAAGCGATGGTCTACAAGGGTGGACTGGAAGTATTCACCACGCTGAATGCCGATATGCAGAAGGCGGCGGAAGCGGCCGTGTTCAATGGATTGCGGGAGGTGGATAAGCGTCAGGGATGGCGAGGCCCGGTCCGTACCGTCGATCTTGCCACCATGGAAGTGCCGGCACCCGATCCCTCTGTGAAACTTGCGGAGGGGGATATGATGGAAGGGGTCGTGACGAAGATTGCAAAGGATCACGTGCTGGTTCAAATCGGAGGCAGCACGGGGCGGCTGGCCTTCGACGATATGGCCTGGGCATCCAAGTATCTGAAAGGCAAAGATCCGACCAGGGATGTCGTTTTGGTCAAGAATCTGAAGCAGCTGTTGGCGCTGGGCGACGTCATCGAGGTTGGAGTCAAAAAGCTGGAAAAGGAAATCGTGCATATGCGATTGGAGCAAATGCCGATCGCCGAGGGCGCCTTACTGGCTCTTGACCCCAAGACCGGCGCGATTCGCGCCATGGTCGGCGGATATGATTTCGCACGCAGTGAATATAATCGCGCTGTGCTCGCCCGTCGTCAGCCGGGATCGGCGTTCAAGCCGATCATCTACGCGACCGCGATGAATCAAGGCATGAGCCCCGCTACGGTCGTGTTGGATGCCCCGGTTGTGTACGAGCAGGAAGAAGAAGATAAGACCTGGAAGCCCGAGAACTACGGCAAGCGGTTCCACGGCATCGTGAGTCTACGGGAAGCCTTGATCCATTCGCACAATCTTGCCACCGTTCGACTATTGGATAAGGTGGGGATTCGGAACGTGATCGATTTTTCGAGGACGGTCGGCATCGTGAGCCCGCTGGCGGCCGATCTCTCGCTGGCGTTGGGCTCGTCGAGTGTAGGATTGATGGAGTTGGTGTCGGTCTATGGGGTATTTGCGAATCAGGGCATGCGCGTCGAGCCCTACGCGGTGGCGAGTGTACAGGACAGCGGAGGCCGTACGCTGGAGCAGACGGCCGTGCAGCCTCGGCAAGTGGTTTCGCGTGAGACAGCCTACTTGATTACAAACATGATGGAAGATGTCATCCAACGTGGCACGGGCGTGGCGGCAAAGGCCGTCATCGATCGTCCTGTGGCAGGGAAGACAGGGACCACCAATGACTTTACCGATGCCTGGTTTATCGGTTCCACCCCGAATTTGGCGGCAGGAACTTGGGTAGGCTTCGATGACCGGCGTCCGTTGGGCGAAACCGAATCGGGAGCGCATGCGGCGCTACCGGTATGGATCGCATTTATGAAAGAAGCGCTGAAGCAGCTACCCGTGGTGCCCTTTGAGATTCCGGAGGGTGTCATGTTCGTGAAGGTCGATCCCACCACCGCCCTCTTAACCGACCAAGATGAGCAACACGGAACGGTGGAACTGTTTACGAAAGGGACGGAACCGACCAAGAGTGCCGGATCGAAGATCGATGCCACCGACTTTTACAAGCTCGATCAAATCCCGGAAG
>JBDTWG010000158.1:0-7904 GCA_040006855.1 Nitrospira sp. | reverse complement strand
CCGACATCACGAATCGAAAACGATCGGAAGCGCAACTGCGCGTCAGCGAAGAGCGGTTGCGGATGGCGCTCGCCGTCTGCGAGGTCGGCATCTGGGATTGGGACGTGCGCACCGGTGAGGTCTATTGGTCCGAGCAGGTCGAAGCCCTGTTCGGCCTGGCGGCCGGTTCCTTCCGCGGCACTTACGCTGCTTGCATCGACGCGATGTATCTTGAAGATCGAGGCACGGTCATGGCGAGTATCGCTCAAAGTCTCTGCGATCAGACCTCCGTCAACATTCGACATCGCGTCGTAAGGCCGGATGGCACCCTGCACTGGCTGGCATGGATCGGCCGGATCCAGCGGGACACAGAGGGCCGCGCTACCCGCGTCTTGGGCATCGTGCAGGACACGAAAGGGCCGAGGTAGCCGGCATGATTCAGCCCCTTCACTTGAACCAGGCGGATTCACTGGGGACGTAGCTTGTGACACCCGTGCCGATACATCCCGCGAGCATGGCGCGCTCTCCTGGGCGACGACGCCCCTGGCTATTCCTCTGGCTGCTGTTCTGCCCTGCGCTGGCTTCGGCAACGGACATTGTCATTCTTAAATCATCCGACATCGCCGCCTATAATCAGGCGCTCAGCGGATTCAAAGCCGCCCTGCCTGGCGGGATCGTGCTTTCCGAGTATGATTTGCAGGGGGATTTGGAAAAGGGCCGGAAATTAGCGCGCAAGATCCGGGCAGCTGACCCTGCCCTTGTGTTCGCAGTCGGGTTGAAGGCCGCGAAGGCGGCACAACTGGAGATCGTCGACATCCCAGTGGTCTATTCGATGGTATTGGATCCAGCCAAGTATGGGCTCACCACTCCGAACATGACCGGCATTCTCCTGGAGGTACCGATTGAACGGCAACTGGCGACGATCCGGGCCGTGCTGCCCAATGTGAAACGTATCGGCACGCTCTATGATCCGTCCAAGACCGCACTCCTCATCGAGGAGGCCAAGCGCTTGCTTAAATCGAACGGTATTGACCTCGTCCCAACCCAAGTCACGAGTGAGCGGGATGTCCCCAGCGCGTTGCGCGCATTGCTGCCTTCAGTGAGGGCATTGTGGCTCGTCCCCGACTCCACGGTCGTGACCGATGAGTCCCTACGCTTTATCTTGAACACGGCCCTGGAGGAACACGTCCCGGTTATCGGCTTCTCCCGTGAATTTGCGCGAAGCGGCGCCTTTCTATGCCTGTCCGTCAACTACGGCGATATCGGACGCCAAGCCGGTCAACTTGCCCGCAAGATTATCGACGGCCAGGTCGTGCTGCCCATGCGACCCTTGCACCCCGACCGCATAGAAATGAGCCTGAACCTCAAGACTGCTAAATTCCTTGAGATCGAGATTCCCAAGGACCTCGAGAATAAGGCCGACGAGATTTATTGATGAAAGGACCCTCCGTGAAGAGCCCCGCCATTCACCTCACTACACCGCCATTCCTCTCGAGCGGATTGGGACGCTTCATCAGTCTCCGGACGAAATTCGTCGTGTTCTTTAGCTTGATCCTTATTCTGACCTGCTCAGGAATGAGCTGGTACTTCGTTTACAGCAAGCGGCTCGCGATGACTGAGCGTGTGAGGGACTTGGGGGCCATCCTGGTCAAGAACCTTGCTCACAACGTGCGTTATGGGATCATCATTGAAGAACGCGTCATTCTGGAGCAGTTCATCGATGGTGTCATGGGAGTCGACGAGGTGGTCTATGCCATAATCACCGGCGCAGACGGCCAGGTCCTCGCCGCCAAAAGCAAAGGCAAACTCGCCAATTCCCTCGGCAGTCTTCGATCCGCCGAGCAGCCGTTCTACCCTCGTCCCGACATTGCGGAACTCGTGCTCAAGAGGCCGCCCGCTCAACCAACTATCACACGCCTTCGGCTCAGCGGCTCGGGCACCATTCCGATCACGGAACAGGATTCGATGCTCCCATTCTCGACATCCGGCATTCGAGAGGAAGCCTTCTACGATTTCGCGATCCCTGTCTTGAAGCGCGCGGAATCCCGTCTTGACGTCTTAGCGCTTCAGGACGAAGAGACCCGGAAAGCCGGAGCGCCTCAGCCGGCCCCGCAAGCCTTCGGCGTGGTGCAAATCGGTCTGACCGAGATGCCGATGCAACGCGAATTGGCGAAGATCCTTCGCAATTTTCTTCTTCTCACGTTAGGCATCATCACGACCGGCATTCTGCTCACCAGTCTCCTGGCTCGCCGTATCATTACTCCCTTGCGCAATCTCGCCGCCGGCGCGCGCAAAGTCGGCGAGGGCGATCTCTCCACCTTTGTCGTGCCGACGACGCAGGACGAGGTGGGCCAATTGACCGCGCTTTTTAATCTCATGACCAAATCACTTCAGGAGCGCGATCAGGCCATCTCCACCAACGTTGACACGATCCGAAGACATGTCACCCAATTGACGACATTGAATCAATCCAGCGCCGCACTCACCTCCACACTAGACCTGGACCGGCTCCTGTCGACGGTCTTGGAGTTACTCAGCAGGAATTTGGGATTCGCTCGAATGATCCTGTTTCTGTTGGATCGTGAGCGCGGCATTGCGACGGTGGGACAGGTCTTTGGCATGCTCCCTGAGGATGAAGTGACTGTCCGACAATTAACGATCCCAGTCCGCGATGACGGGGGCCTTGCGGCGGACCTATTGCTTCACGGCAAACCGCTGTTGGTGTCAAACCTGGACACGGTCGCCGATCGCATCTCGCCCGCGGTGCTGCCGCTGCTGCGTCACATGGGAATTTTTTCCTTCGTCGGGGTGCCGCTCCGCAGCAGTCAGCAAGGGATACTCGGTTATTTAGGCGCCGATCGCAGGACCCTGCCCTGCACGCAGGAAGACCTGGATCTCCTGGTAACGATTGCCAGTCACGTGGCCGTGGCGGTGGACAATGCACGGGCCTATTCTGAACTGGCCGCCTTGACGGAACATCTTGAACGGCGTGTGCAGGACCGAACCCATGAGCTGCAGACGGCGAACGAGCGTCTTCTGGAGCACGATCGACGGCGTTCGAAATTCGTGTCCGTCGCCTCGCATGAATTGCGCACACCCATGACGTCCATTAAGGGATTCGTGGAAAACATGCTGGACGGGCTGACCGGTGAACTTTCCCAGCGGCAAGAGCACTATCTGCAGCGGATCAAACATAATGTGGATCGTCTCACCCGAATCATCAATCAACTATTGGACTGGTCACGGCTGGACGTCGGGCGGATCGACATCAAACCCGAACCGCTACGCGTCGGCGAATTCGTGACAGACGTGGTGGAAAGTTTTCAGACACTCGCCGCGGAGAAGTCCATGGAGCTGGAGGTGGCCCCGTATGATCAGGCACTCATGGTTCGCGCCGATCGCGACAAACTCGAACAGATTCTCTGGAATCTTGTCGGCAATGCCATTAAATTTACGCCCAAGGCCGGACGCGTCTCGGTGAAGTGTGAGATCCGGGACGAAGGGTTCGTCCTTATTGCGGTATCCGACACGGGGTGCGGGATTGCCCCCCACGAGTTACCCAAAGTGTTCAACGAATTCTCTAAAGTGGAATCGGCCCTGCCGACATCTCAAGGAGCCCAACTCGGCCTCTTCATCACCAAGAGTCTCGTGAGTCTCCATGGGGGGCAGATGTGGGTCGAGAGCGAGTTGGGTATCGGCACCCAGTTCTGTTTCACCTTACCGATCGAGACCGCGACGCCCCCAAAGAAGTAAGCTTATTTCCCACACTCTATCCTCCGCCTGTATCTGATCCGATATTGCACGCATTCATTTGAACAGAAGCGTGTTGAATCGCCGGGACCAGGGCAACGCCAATAGGATAAAAACCGCACACAGAATCAATGGGTTGTTCTCTGCGCTCTTATGCGCTTCAGGCACGACGACGCGGCACGGGTATTGCGCCCACTCAATGCAACAGCCTTCGACCCGCAACAAACTGGTAACGACGTGCACACACCAATTCTCGTTGTTGATGACGATCCCGATATCCGTGAATCGCTCAGCGACATGTTGTCCCACGAAGGGTATGCGGTCCAGAGCGCCGCCACCGGCAACGAGGCACTGCGGTATGCGAAGCAAGAACAATACGGCGCGGCGCTGCTCGACATCCAACTGCCGGATCTGAACGGACTTTCCGTCCTCAAGGTGATGATGGAGTTGGACCCGTCCCTCCCGATTATCATTCTGACGGGGAACGCCACGCCTGAAAACACGATCGGCTCTCTGACCAAAGGCGCGTTCGCCTACCTCACAAAGCCCTATAATTCCCAAGAACTGAAAGCCATTCTTCGCCGCGCCGTATCGGTAAAGGGACTGGCCGTCCGGGCTGAACACGTGGAGCAGGCCCTCCAAGCCAGTGAAGAGCGGTTTCGAGCGTTAGTAGAATCAGCGGCCGATGCCATATGTCTCGCCGATCAGAACGGCCATATCATTTGGTGGAACGGCGCGGCGGAACGGATGTTCGGACACAGCAAGCGGGAAGCCCTGGGGCACCCTCTGACCATGTTGATGCCGGAGCGGTTCCGATCGGCCCACAACGCCGGCATCAAGCGCCTGGCTCAAGGTGGGACACCCAAGCTGATCGGCACCACGATTGAAATGGTGGGCCTCACGAGCACGAGCCAAGAGTTTCCGATCGAACTATCCCTGGCATCCTGGCACGCGAAGGAAGGGCTGTTCTTCAGCGGGATCATTCGAGACATTACCCGTCGCAAGGTGGCCGAGGAATCCGTCGTGCGGCTGAGCCATCAGAACGCCTTGATCCTCGACAGCGCCGGAGAAGGTATTTTTGGCCTCGACCTTCAAGGACGCGCGACATTCGTCAATGCCACCGGAGCGCGCATGCTTGGCTGGAATCCGGCCGAATTGATCGGCAAGGCCATGGCGCCCCTGCTCTACCAATCCGACGTACCGGGCGCTTCGCACCCATCCGACCCCTTTTCTCTGGATTCGGCACTCCGCGACGGCGCGATTCACCGCATCCAGAATGATTCTTTTCGGACGAACGCCGGCGCTCCATTGCCGGTTCACTACACCACGAGTCCGATTCGAGAACAGGACCGAATGGTCGGAGTTGTGGTGGTGTTTCAAGACATCACCGACCAGAAGCGGCAGGATAGTCTGCAGCAGGCGCAGCTTTCCATCAGTCATATCCTCGCTCAGGCTGGCACGATTGACGAGGCGATTCCACAACTCCTTCGGGTGGTCAGCGAGATGGGGCGTTGGGACATGGGGCTCTTCTGGCACAACTCCATGACAGGTGAGATGCTGACGTGTCAGGGAGCGTGGATCCACCCCGCTCACCGGTGGGACGATTTCGTCACCCTCTGTCGCAAGGGCGCCTTCCCCCCCGGCATCGATTTTCCTGGAATCGCCTGGAGCACGAAACTCCCGCTCTGGATTCCGGATGCGTTGGCCCACCCTCAGTTCACCCGTGCCCCGACTGCCTCGCGCCTGGGAATGCATGGAGCCTGTGTCATTCCCATCCGCACCGGCGGCGTGATTCATGGCGTGTTGGAACTGTTTTCTGGCGCCACTCGCCCCACCGATCACACGCTCATCCAAATCATGGCCGATACGGGCATGAAGATCGGGCAGTTCATGGAACGAGCGCATGCCGGACAGGCCTTGCGCGCCAGCCATGACATGACGCACAGCCTGCTGGCCAGTTTGCCCGGCGCCATTCTCCTCTGCGGACGCGACTTGCGCGTGGAATATGCGAACGATCTGGCTCATCGCTATTTTGCCCCGAATGGAACCTCGCTGCTCGGGCATGACCTGTCCGAATTTCTCGCACTAACGGACGCGGCCACTCAACGCCTGGCGCAGGAGTGGAGCGCCCTGTCGATAGAATCCGCGCGGGATTTGTCGGAACGCGAATGCGAAGTCGCCAAGCGGGTCTATCGCTATCGATTCTTCCCTGTGGCCGCTCGTGAGAGATCTCAGTATCAGCTCGGCATCGTGCTCTGGGATATCACGGAAGAAAAACAGCTCCAGGATCAACTCATTCAGGCCGAAAAACTCTCGAGCCTCGGCACGATGGTGTCGGGCATGGCACACGAGATCAACAACCCGGCCCAGGCCATTCTCAGCATGGCCGAGCTGATCCAAGAAGAAGAGGACCCCGGCAAGGTCAGGGAATTCGCAGCCGATATCGTGACCTATGCCCGCCATGTGTCCACTGTCGTCCGAGATTTTGCGAGTTATGCCCGTTCAGCGGGTCGTGATGGCGATACAGAGGTCGATCTGGCGGAGCGTCTGCTGGAAGCGGTCAAGATGGTCCGGCGAGGACCTCACTTCGGCTATCTGGACGTCGTCACTCAATTCAACGCGCTTGCGTTTATCCGTGCGCGCAAAGGCGAAATCGATCAGGTGTTCGTGAATTTGATCAGCAATGCGGCCCAAGCGATGGACGGCACCGGTCGCTTAACACTGGCGACCGCGCAAGAAGCAGGATGGGTCGACGTGACCATTGCGGATACCGGCCCAGGCATACCGGCGTCTATCCTGCCGAAGATTTTCGATCCGTTTTTCACGACGAAGGAGCCCGGGAAAGGAACCGGGCTTGGCCTCAGCATCGTCCATAAGATTGTCATGAAACATAACGGAACTATCACGGTGGACAACACCGGGCGCGAAGGCACCACATTCCGGTTACGGTTCCCCGCAATAGCCTAAGCGCAATGAGGTGCGCCATGTCTGAACATTTGCACATTCCTACTCGTCCATCCGAGGGACGGATTCTCATCGTGGATGATGAACTTTCTATTCGCAAGCCGATTCGAATCGCGCTCCTACAAGCGGGTTATGAAGTCGTCGAGGCTGCCGATGGTGGAGAAGCCATCACCGCCTTGGGCGACGGAGACAATCCCCTGACGGTCGACGCGATCCTGTGCGACATCCGCATGCCGCGCATCAATGGGATCGATGCGATCCATTTCTTTAGAACACAATTTCCGTCAATTCCCGTGATTGTGCTGACGGGGTATCCGGATTGCGACCTTGCGGTCACGCTGATGAAGATGGGGGTGCGAGACTATCTGGTGAAACCGGTCACTAAGCAGGATCTCCTGCGTGTCCTGAAATGTGCGGTCGATAACCACACGCTCTTTAAGGATCAGTTCGTTGCGTAAGCGTCGGGGGTCGAGTACTGAGTGTGGCTCTGCATTCACCCTAGTGAGCAGATTTTATGCGCGTGAGGCAGGGCCGGACCGCTTGAAGACCGAGCGTAATCCGAAATAGGCGAATGAATCTTTGAGATTGGAATACAGCCGCTTGAAGGAGCCCATGTCAGGATTCGTGACGTACTCCATCGTCAGCACAATCCGCTCCTCTTGGTCTCCGAGCGGAGTGACCGCATGCCAGAGCTTATCGCCATTGAAGATCACCAGATCGCCCGGGGCAGTGGCTAACTCACGATGAACAGGCTGTTTACCCGGCACGTCTTTGAATAAATCGCACACCAGACGGCATTGCTTCGACTGATCCAGCAATCCCATCAAAATGGTATAGCGGGCGCCTTTGTAGTAGGAGGTATCGTAGTGATACCCGATATGATCGCCGGCTTCCGTGTAGTAATACAGCGCACAAGCATGGGGATCATTGTCGGGGCAAAGCAGGAGATTGACCTTCGCCAACCGGTTGAGCATGGCCCGAAAGGCCTCCGATTGATACAGGTCGATGAACGGCGGCGCCTGCTCCTTGACCGCATAATAACTGACGCTGCCGCCCTTCTTATGGCCGGGGATGTAATTGCGATTAAGGCCGGATTTGAGCGCCTGCGCTTGCGGGACCAACAGGGTCTCGACCAACTCTCGCGGCAGAAATTCCGGAATGTAGAGGAATTCGTTCTGATCCCAATATTCCCGCTCCAATCGATCGAGGTC
>JBDTWG010000157.1:0-7906 GCA_040006855.1 Nitrospira sp. | reverse complement strand
GAACGTGCGACAGGCGTATCCTGCAGCAGATCTCACCCTCGCACGGATCGGCGATTTGCTGCAGGGCGATTCCGACGATCTCTTGACCGTTCTCCCTGTCGCCTCACCCGGCATGAGAGCGTCGAGGTAAGCGCGGGATACGGTCGCCCCAGTCCGAGCGTACAGCACCTCGAGCCGCTTCCCCCTTCATTCTGGTCACGGGAAACCGCGAACCCTCAGTAGAAATCGCGAGCCATCGCGACGGGCCGGTCCTCGCCCCGACCATGGGATGGCGCATTCAAGCGGCACGTACATCTAAGTAGCTGTGATAGCTCGCGTTCCAGGTGAGTGATCCCGGGACACTCGCGTGGCACCTGTCTTGCTGACTACGGCAAATGGGAATACGTGGTGACGGGGTATGGGGAGTCCGAGAGAGGGAGCGAAGTATGGAGCTGGATGAGAGGGAATGTACTCACGGTATGGATGGGTACGGACCGTTTGAGCCTCGAGATTCGCTCTCCCTCAGAAGGCGTCAGATAAGGATAGGTCATGCGCTCGACTGTGAATGAATCCTGTCTTCGTCTTTTCTCCAGGAGACCGCTCACTCCACGAGTTGGTGGCGATTGGAGGCGGCAGGGCTGCCGACCCATGATAGTTGGGCTCCTGCTCCTCCTGAGCGTGGGTGGATTGCAGGGCTGCCATATGTCAGCCTCAGTTGACGGATCGGCACCCTTTCTCAGCAACGCGCATTTTATGGATGCATGGAAAGCCTATCTCCACTGTCGATCAAGCGCCATGCCTGACGAGATTCATTTCGACCTTCAGCAGATCAGCCAGGTAGCACAGGAGGAGGTCAGGCAGCGAGAGATCTCTCCCCTCGTGCCTGCCGCGCTCAAGTTTCTGTTTGCCGCCCCGCCCTCCCGATTGGCCGTTGATCCTCATGCCATGGCGGTGGCCTGTGCATTGCACGGCGGTCATGTCGCGCAATCTGCTGGACGACCCGAGTTGACCGTGGAACTGTTCAGCACGGTCTTGGCGGGACAGCGTGGCGCCTCCTACGCCTACTATGCTGCCGAGGTCCGTCGTAAGTTTCACCGTATGGAATAAGAACGCGTGTGGGCATATCGAGGGGATTGGAAGAGGCTGCAGCAGCATGAGTGATCGTCGGATGGATGGCAGGTTGACCAGGCGGGGGGCCGGACCAGTGTGGGTCTGTTGTAAAGGAGATGATGTCCATGAGTGAAGGGTATGACTTCGATCTGTTGTGTGTCGGCAGTGGTCCGGCCGGGCAACGTGCGGCGGTTCAAGCCGCCAAGCTCGGAAAGCGAGTGGCCGTCGTGGAGAAGCGTCCCTGCGTGGGAGGCACCTGTCTGGATCTGGGGACCATTCCGAGCAAGACGTTTCGCGAAGCCGTCTGTTCTCTCGCGCAAGGCAACAGCCTGTTCAGTCGCAGCCAGGCATTTCGGCCGGAATCAGATCGTACGCATCGTCCTTCCGTGGAAGAGCTCCTTCATCGTGTGGCCCTCGTCGCTCAAAGAGAATCGCAGGTCGTGGAACGGCAATTGTGCCGGAATGACATTCAACTCATCCGAGGTGAAGCGTCCTTTATCGATCTCCATTCCCTGGTCGTGGCTTCCGCAGAAGGCCGGCGTACCGTGACGGCGGCGAATATTCTGATCGCCGTGGGCACGTATCCCGCCTCACCTCCCGGCGTACCAGCGGACGGAGAAGTCATCCTCACGAGCGACGATCTGGTGCGGCTGCGGCGGCTGCCGAAGAAGCTCATCGTCGTCGGCGGGGGCATTATCGGGATTGAATATGCATCCATGTTCGCCGCCCTCCAGATCGAGGTCATCGTGGTGGACAAACGAGAACGGCTTCTGGAGTTTCTCGATCGAGAGAGTGTGGAAGAACTCATGCATCAGATGAGAAGGCAGCGTGTCACGTTCCGCTTGGGAGAAGCCGTGGAGAGACTGGAAGTCACAGCAGGAACGTCGCCGCGGGCCATTGTGCACCTGGAGTCGGGGAAATCGATCGTGGGCGATCAAATCCTCTTTTCGGTGGGACGGATCGGCGCCGCCGGTCGGCTGAATCTCGAGGCCGTGGGGCTCACACCCGATGGACGCGGGCGGTTGACCGTCGATCAGCAGTTTCGAACGGCGGTTCCGCACATTTTCGCCGTCGGCGACGTCATCGGCTATCCGAGTTTAGCCTCGACCTCCTTCTTACAGGGCCGGCTTGCGGCCTGCTACGCGTTTGGTGTGGAGGCGGGACCGATGAATGAACATCTTCCGATCGGCATCTATGCCATGCCGGAAGTCTCGGCGATCGGCCCGCCGGAACATGAGTTGACCCAGAAGAAGATCCCCTATGAAACCGGCATCGCCCGATACCGGGAGATTGCGCGAGGACAGATTCTTGGTGATGACAGTGGCTTTCTCAAACTGCTCGTCCATCGGGAGGACCAGCGCCTGCTGGCTGTCCATGCCGTAGGAACCGGAGCCACGGAACTGATCCATATCGGCCAGGCTGTGATGGAGTTGGGAGGCGGTCTCCAGTACTTCCTGCAAACGGTCTTCAACTATCCCACGTTGGCGGAGTGTTACAAGGTCGCGGCCCTCGATGCCTTCAATAAGCTGTGCAGGTAACGCCCACGGGAAAGCGGGAGTTATCTGGCGAGGTGTTCTGTTCCCACTGAAGGAATCCAATGACATTGTACGATGCGCAGCACGATGAGGGGCAGGTAGTCTCCACGCCGGTCGGGACCAGACGGCGGTTCTTCGGATGGGTCACCAGGATCGCCATGGGCGTGATCGGGGTTGGATTGGCGATCCCACTCATCGGTTATGTGATCTCCCCTGCACTCAAGCGGCGCGAGTCCTCTTGGAGCGACACCGGCACCATCGACAACTTCCGCCCGGGTGAGCCGGAAGAATTGGAATTCGTGAATACGGTCAAAGACGGATGGCGCACGGCCTCAGTGAAGAAGAGGGTCTGGGCCATTAAGCAGCCGGGGGGAAAGGTCGTGGTCTTCTCACCGGCCTGTACTCACTTGGGGTGTGGGTATCGATGGGATGGTGACGACAGGAAATTTAAGTGTCCCTGCCATGGCAGTGTGTACGACGTAACGGGGCAGGTGCTTGCGGGACCGGCTCCTCGGCCCTTGGACGTCTTGCCCTCCAAAGTGGAGCAAGGACGATTGTGGGTCACCTATAAGCAATATAAGTCGGGCCTTGATCACCCGGTCGAATTGTAACGGTTGTCAGCAACGTGGATATGACGAAAATTTTTGACTGGTTCGATGCCCGACTGAAGTTGAAGCCCCTTGGGCAGACGCTATTGGATGAACCGATTCCGGGCGGGCCCAGCTGGATCTATGTCTTTGGGTCGGCCACCCTGTTCCTGTTCTGCCTTCAAGCCACGACGGGCATGTTTCTGGCGCTCTATTACGTGCCCTCACCGGATGCCGCTTATGACACGGTGCAGTTTATTCAGCACGAGGTTCAGTTCGGGTGGTTTGTGCGAGGGCTGCACCATTGGGGCGCATCGGCGGTGATGGTCGCCATCGGCTTGCATCTGCTTCAGGTCTATTTGTACGGGGCCTACAAGCGGCCACGCGAGTTGATGTGGATGGTCGGCATCGGCTTGTTGTTGCTCATGCTGACGTTTGGTTTTACCGGCTACCTATTGCCCTGGGACCAGAATGCCTATTGGGCCACTCAAGTGGGGAGCAACATGGTGGCCTCGGTGCCGCTGGTCGGGGATGTGTTAGTGAGGCTGCTGCGCGGAGGAGAGACATTAGGAGCTCTGACGTTGTCGCGTTTCTTCGCGCTGCATACGCTGTTCTTGCCGGCTTTGATCGTCGGCGGGATCGTGCTCCATCTGTTTATGTTGCGGCAGGCCGGTCCGGCAGGTCCGTGGAGCGTTGCAGAAGCGAAGCAACGGAGCGAAACATTCTATCCTCGCCAAGTC
The DNA here is from genome assembly GCA_040006855.1 of Nitrospira sp. Taxonomy (GTDB): domain Bacteria; phylum Nitrospirota; class Nitrospiria; order Nitrospirales; family Nitrospiraceae; genus Nitrospira_A. The sequence continues at coordinate 3,955 of JBDTWG010000157.1, read as the reverse complement.
TACATGGATGCGGTGGTGATGCTGGGCCTCTTCCTTGTTCTGGCCTTGCTGGCCGGCACCATTGAGTTTCCACTGGCCGATCGAGCGGATCCACCCGACCACACCTTTACTCCTGTGCCGGAATGGTACTTTCTCTTTTACTATCAGTTCCTGAAATACATGTCCGGACCGCTGGAACCATTTGCCACCTGGGTTCTGCCGATCCTGTTCATCCTGGGACTGTTGTTGCTGCCGTTCTTGGATCGCAATCCGCAACGGCGACCAAGCTCGCGTCCAATGGCAGTGCTAGCCGGAACCGTCTTCCTGGTGACCATCTTCACGTTGCTCGCCATCTCGATCCGGGATCTCCAGGCGCTCCCGAAAATCGGCCCGTCAGTTGCGCGGGGGAAGTCCCTCTTCGCTCAGAACCATTGCATGGCTTGTCATGGCCTGCATGGAGAAGGCGGGAAGGTGGGACCGGATTTGTCCTATGTGGGAAATAGGCGGACCGATCGTGACTGGCACATCCGTCATCTCCGCGATCCGGCCTCCGTCTCGCCCGGTTCCATTATGCCGAAGTTTCCCCTCTCGGACCGGGAGGTAAACGACTTGGCCAGTTATCTCTTGAGTCTGAAGGGAACGGCCGCCGTTCCGACTGAAGGAACACTCGAAACAGACGACACAGAATACGCACGTTTGCCGTATGGCGGCGTCGCATTGTCATGCCTGAACTGTGGTGAGGCTGAAGAAAGAAAGGAATAGATATGAAGCACGGCATGCTGAATACGTTCTTGTTGATCTCGCTGGTTTCCTGGCCTGCCGTCGCGCACGCGCAGTCTCTTGGGTCAACCAGTACACCTCAGTCAGTGTCGTCGGGCGCGTCCGGCATGACCTCTGCGCCGCGCAGTTCCTGGGAGGGATGGATCAACCATGGAACACGTGAGGTCACGCCTAAGTCACACATTCCAGGACGCAGCCCTGACCTCGGTGCCGCGACAGCTCCGCTGACGCCTTCCATCGGACCTGGATCGGGATTGCTTGGACCAGAAGCCGGCCGCAGTCCATCACGACTTCGATCGAACAGAGAAACCGATTCCGACGGGATAGCCATCGATAGGAGTCGACCATAGTGCCATCGCCGCTCCGCACCACAACGGGAGTGACATACCAACTATGCAGATCAGGCATGTAACGCGTGCGCAGCCGGATGTGCCAAGGCAGGAGTGCATCGTGAATTCGAAGAGGACCATCAAGTATGCAATCGGAACGTTCCATCAGTGATGGCAGCGTGGAGGACGAGGGCTACGGCCGATCCGGATCTTGGGAATCCGAAAGGCCGGCCGATCCAGCTGTGGATCGTATCCGCCATGATGGCCCTCATCATAGGAGGATGTGGCATAGGTCCAGATCGTCTGTCGCCGGTTGAATCGGCGACGATCTCCGCATCGCCACGCAGCACGCCCGGTTCAGAAGCGGCCAAGACGCGTTAGTTACAAGTGGGCGTTAGGCTGCCGGCTCAGGAGCCGGATCAGGACGAGTACGATGATCCATTTTCAGAGCCAGGCGAGACGACGTGGGCGGAAGACAATGATCCTTGGGAACCGTTTAATTCGGCGATGTTTGAGTTCAACCGGAAGGTGGACCAATACGCACTGAAGCCCGTGGCACAAGCCTATAACTTTGTGTTGCCGGACGCGGTGCAGGTCGGCATCGACAACTTTTTCCGTAACGTTCGGTTCGTGCCGCGTCTATTGAACAATGTCTTCCAGGCGAAGGCCAAGGGAGCCGGGATCGAGATGGGACGTTTCCTGATCAATAGCACGGTGGGCATCGGCGGTTTCTTCGACCCGGCGAAGCATTGGTGGCATCTGGATACTCCTGATGAAGACGCCGGTCAGACGCTGGCGGTCTATGGGGTGAAACCCGGTCCCTACCTGGTGTTGCCGTTTCTTCCGCCGCTGACCCTGCGGGATGGCATCGGGTACGTGACGGATCTTGCGCTTGACCCGATCAACTGGCTGGTCTTTCCCATCATCGAAGTGAACCACGTCCCCTCGATCGTGGCGCATAAGAATCGGGTCACGTCATCAATCGCGCAGTTCGGGACCCGTGTCGGGATGATCACGAATGACCGATCCCTTAATCTGGAAAAGTTCCAGGGGGTGGAAGAAGCGACGCTCGATCTGTATGCAGCGGTTCGTAATGCCTATTGGCAGAAGCGCGCAAAGGCGGTTCGAGAATAAGTGAGCCTGGATGCCGATCGCGACTCATGTGGGAAGGAGGGATCTATGGAGCGAAACAACGGTAAGGAGAACCCATGGTCGATCGTGTTGGCCGGCGGTGACGGCACACGCGTAGGCTCATTCGTGCAACGATGGTTGGGGCGGCCGAGACCAAAGCAATTTTGCACCTTCGTCGGCACGCGGTCTCTGCTTCAGCATACCGTGGATCGTGCGGCACGCCTCACACCGGCGGCGCAGTCCGTCCTGGTCATTGCTCAGACCCATCGTCAGGAGGCCATGACGCAACTGGACGGACGCGGAGTCGGAACCGTTCTGTTTCAACCTGCCAACCGGGATACAGGGGCCGGCGTGTTTTTGCCGTTGACCTACGTGCGGGCGCGCAATCCCCTGGCGACCGTGATCATCTATCCGTCCGATCACTTTGTCTATCCGGAAGAGCGGTTTCTCGCCACCGTACAGGATGCGGTCCTGGTTGCCGAGGGGCTGCCTGACCGAATCGTTTTGCTCGGTGTGGCCCCGGACCGTCTTGAACTGGATTACGGCTGGATTCTACCGGGAGAACGACTCGCCCATGCTGGAACGAACCCTGTTCAGGCGGTCCGGACATTTCTCGAAAAGCCCACGGCGCAACAGGCCGACGACGCCTTGGCGAATCATGCGCTCTGGAACACCATGGTGATGACGGCCAAGGTGGAGACGCTCTGGAGACTGGGCCAGCAATGTTTTCCCGAACTGATCGAGCGCTTCGAACGACTCGGTCGGGCCATCGGCACCTCAGAGGAAGCTCGGGTCTTGGAGACGATCTATCAGACGATGCCGAGACGGAATTTCTCGTCTGATCTCCTCCAACGTGTGCCGGACCAGGTGGCCGTGACTGAGTTCACGAACGTCTTGTGGAGCGATTGGGGAAGGCCGGAACGCATCACGGAGGCGCTGCGCCGAATCGGCCGAACCCCGGCCTTTCCATTAGCGGCTCTCGCCAGCCCATTTGCGCCGATCCCCAACGGGAATCGCCGCGTCGTAAGGGCGTGAACGCAAACACTGGCGATGGCGTGCAGCGCCGATAGGGCTTTCCACGCAAGAAAGAACGCACGGGGCTCCTCCTGAAGAGGTTGCAGTCATGATGAAGACACAATTGATTGATACGCAATGCATCAACACCATCCGGACCCTGTCGATGGATGCGGTCCAGCAGGCGAATTCCGGACATCCCGGCACGGCCATGGCCTTGGCGCCCGTCGTCTACTGTCTGTGGCAGCGCTTCCTGCGCTTCGATCCTGACGATCCGATCTGGCCGAACCGCGACCGATTTGTCCTCTCGATCGGGCATGCCTCCATGCTGCTCTATTCCTTACTCCATCTCTGCCGAGTGAAGGCCGTCAATCCTGCATACGAAACGGTGGGGGACCTGTCGGTCACACTGGATGACCTCAAAAAATTCCGCCAACTGGAGAGTAAGTGTCCGGGCCATCCGGAGTATCGCTGGACCTCCGGGGTGGAGACGACGACCGGTCCCTTAGGACAAGGCGTGGCCACGAGTGTGGGCATGGCTATGGCCGGGCGGTGGATGGGCGCCTATTTCAACCGTCCGGATTTTCAGCTGTTCGATTACGACGTCTACGCGCTCTGCGGCGACGGCTGCATGATGGAAGGGGTGACGGGAGAGGCGGCATCGTTGGCCGGCCATCTCAAACTCTCCAATCTCTGCTGGATCTACGACAATAACCACATCA
>JBDTWG010000156.1:0-7918 GCA_040006855.1 Nitrospira sp. | reverse complement strand
GACGGTACGTCATGAATCAAAGTCCGTCGAGATCCTGTCGTAACGCCGCATGAAATCAAGTGTAGCACTCGATAATTAGCCTCTCGGTCGATGGCGGGCCTGCACCAAAAGTGTCCGTGGTCTGTTCGAACATGAACGCGGAAGAGTACCCTCGATCGAGGCGAAATCAGCCGTAATGACGAGAAGTTTTACAACGAAGAGGGGCTGCCTTCGGTCGTCTGAACGATGGCCCTGTGCAAAATTGCCACCATCTTCGTTAACTCTCGGGGTCGCGTGGAGAGGGGAGGCACCAGGGCGAGAATATTGCCGAGGGGTCTGAGAAGAAGCCCATCCGCTCGACAAGCTTGGGCGACGTGATGGCCGATGCGTCGTTCGAGCGGATAGGGACGGCGCGTCTTCCGGTCCTGCACCAATTCAATACCGGCCATGAGGCCACATTGACGAATGTCACCCACATGAATCAGTGCGGCCAGTGGACGCAGCAGGCGTGCGAGCAGTTTGGTTTGTTTCCGGACCTGGACGAGAGTCTTTTCACGCCGGAACACCGCGAGGTTCGCGAGCGCCACGGCACAGCCGAGTGGATTGCCCGTGTAGCTATGTCCGTGAAAGAAGGTTTTCCAGTCTTCATATCGACCTAGGAAGGCACGGTAGATTTCTTCGGTCGTCAAGGTTGCCGCCAACGGCATATATCCGCCGGTCAATCCCTTGCTGATCGCCATCAGATCGGGAGTCACGCCCTCATGTTGGCACGCGAACATCTTCCCGGTGCGGCCGAACCCGGTCGCCACTTCATCGGCAATCAACAGGACATTGTACTTGGTGCAGAGTTCGCGGACTCGCGTGAGGTATCCGGGCGGTGCCGTGAGCATCCCCGCGGCAGCTTGGACCAGCGGCTCAAGGATCACGCCGGCTAATTCTTGATGGCGTGTTTTCAACATCGCTTCCAGCGGATCGATGCAGGCCATGCGGCAAGATGGGTACGCGAGGCTGAGTGGACAACGATAACAATAGGGCGGATCCACCTCACGGGTAGGAAACAAGAGGGCCTTGAACCTCGCATGGAATAGCTCGATGTTCCCCACACTCACGGCGCCAACTGTATCCCCGTGATAGGCCAGCTTTAAGTGGAGAAAGGAATTCTTCGGCCCGATCGTCGAATGTTGCTGCTGCCAGTATTGCACCGCCATCTTCAGCGCGACCTCAACGGCCGTCGAACCATTGTCCGAATAGAACACTCGCTGTAGCCCCTTGGGCGCGAGACGAATGAGTTCCCGTGCCAATCGGATCGCCGGCGGATTGGAGAGCCCGAGCAGCGTCGAATGGGCAATGTTCCGAAGCTGCGATGTCAGCGCACGGTCCAGTCGCGGATGTCGATGACCGTGCAGATTCACCCAGATGGAAGACGTGCCGTCGAGATACTTCCGTCCCTCCGTGTCGAAGAGGTAGGAGCCTTTGCCCCTCTCAATGATCAAGGGAATATCCTGTTCCCACTCTTGCATCTGAGTGAACGGATGCCAGAGGTAGGCATGGTCCCATGCGGCGAGTCGGGTAGTCTTGGAAGACGTCGTCATGAATGTGTGCGCGTATAGAAATGATCGTGCGGCAGGAACTTTCGGCGCGCGTGAAACGCTGCGTCGCGCGCGGATTATACCGGTGGGCGATTTCTTTGACAACCTTGGAAGCGGCCACTATAATGAATCGATTTTGGGGAACATGAGCCAGGATTTGCAAAGTCTCATCCGAAATTTCTCGATCATCGCTCATATCGATCACGGTAAATCGACCCTCGCTGACCGGCTCCTGGACGCGACTGGCGCAGTCACTGCCAGAGAAGCGAGAGAGCAGATCCTTGATGCGATGGACCTTGAGCGTGAGCGTGGTATCACGATTAAAGCTCACGCCGTGGCCATTCGCTACAAGGCTCGTGACGGGAAGACGTATTTGCTGCATCTGATCGATACGCCTGGCCATGTCGACTTCACCTATGAGGTGTCGCGGAGCCTGGCGGCTTGCGAAGGTTCGCTGCTCCTCGTCGATGCGACCCAGGGCGTGCAGGCGCAGACCATTGCCAATGTGAACTTGGCGATGGGGAATCATCACACCATTATTCCCGTCATTAATAAAATCGACCTTGCCAGCGCCGACGTCGAGGGCACGAAACAGCAAATCTCCGAGGTGCTCACGCTGGATGCCAGCGATGCCATGTTGGTGAGCGCGAAGGAAGGACGCGGAGTGCCGGAAGTGCTCGAGGCGATCGTCACACGCATCCCACCGCCGTCGGGTGATCCGACCCGTCCGCTTAAGGCGTTGATCTTCGATTCCTGGTTCGACAATTACCAAGGGGTGATCGTGTTGACCCGCATCGTCGACGGATCCGTTCGGCCAGGCATGAAAATCAAGGTGATGTCCAATGACCGGTTGTTCGAAGTCACGGAAGTCGGACAATTCACACCGAAGCGGACCAAGGGCACACAGTTGATGACGGGAGAAGTCGGATATCTCTGTGCCAATATGAAAGAAGTCGCGGACGTGAAAATCGGCGATACGCTGACTGATGCGCTAAAACCAACGGAACAGGCGTTTCCGGGTTACAAAGAAGTGAAGCCGCTGGTCTTTTGTGGTCTGTATTCGACGGACACGGCTCGGTATGAGGATCTCCGGGATGCGTTGCTGAAGTTGCGGCTGAACGACTCGTCTTTCGTCTATGAACCGGAAACCTCGTTGGCGCTTGGATTTGGATTCCGCTGCGGCTTCCTCGGTCTGCTGCATATGGAAATCATTCAGGAGCGGTTGGAACGCGAATACGAACTGACCCTCATCACGACGGCTCCGACCGTCATCTACCGCGTCCTCACCACGAAGGGGGACGTGCTGGAGGTCAACAATCCGGCTGATCTTCCGGAGCCCAGTTCAATCGCCTCCTTCGAAGAACCGTTCATTTTGGCCACGCTCATTTCGCCGGAGCGATATCTCGGGACCCTTCTGCAATTGTGCCAGGAACGCCGGGGCATTCAACGCAGCATTCATTATTTGGACCCCACACGCGTCATGATCAGTTATGAGCTGCCGCTCAATGAAGTCATCCTGGATTTTTACGACAAACTGAAATCGAAGACGCAAGGCTATGCGTCGCTGGATTACGAACTGCTCGGGTATCGCGAATCCGACTTGGTGCGCCTCGACATTCTGCTCAACGGTGAGCCAGTCGATGCGTTGTCGTTCATCACGCACAAAGATCGTTCTTATCAGCGAGGCAGGCAGGTCGCTGAAAAAATGAAAGAGCTGATCCCCAAGCAGATGTTTGAAATCGCCATTCAGGCCGCCATCGGCAACAAAATCGTCGCACGCGAGACCATCGGCGCCATCAAGAAAAACGTCACGGCCAAGTGTTACGGGGGTGACATATCCCGCAAGCGCAAACTTTGGGATAAACAGAAGGAAGGCAAAAAACGCATGAAAGCGGTCGGAAAAGTGGAAGTGCCGCAAGAGGCGTTTTTGGCGATCCTCAAGGTGAGCGACGAATGAGCGTCGAACCCAATTCACCGCGGCCCGACGAAGCCTCTGCGCCGACCGGACCCGTGGTGACCCCCGCGCCATCCGATCCCGCTCCCGGCCAGGCTTTACCTTCAGGTGCTGCACGCACGGTTCAGCCGGCCCACAAATCAATTGTACGGGAGTACGCAGAGGCGATCGTGATCGCCATGTTGCTGGCCTTTGCCATCCGTGTCTTCGTCGTACAGGCATTCAAAATTCCTTCGGGGTCCATGATTCCCACCCTGCTGGTGGGTGACCACATTTTGGTGAGCAAGTTGTCCTACGGCCTACAGTGGCCCACCGACTGTCAGATCAAGCCAGGATTTCCGCCGATCACCTGTTACTCCTCGCGAACCGTACTTCCATTCGGCACAATCCAGCGCGGCGATATCATCGTCTTTCGATTTCCTGAGGATGAGGACAAGGATTTCATCAAACGAGTCATAGGCCTGCCCGGCGATACCATTCAGATTCGAAACAAGATTGTGCATGTGAACGGCACGCCGTTTGAGGATCATGCCTTCACGCAGCACACCGATCCTCCGATTCATGATGGACACATCAGTCCGCGCGATAATTTCGGCCCTGTCACAGTCCCCGACGATGCTTATTTTGTGATGGGAGATAATCGGGACCACAGTCTCGATAGTCGTTTCTGGGGCTATGTGCGCACCGAAAAGGTTCGCGGCAAAGCCTTTCGCATTTATTGGTCGTGGAGCGGACAAGGATCATGGACCGAATGGGTACGATGGGAAAGGTTAGGAAAAGCCATCCAGTAGCGCGATCCGGGAACTCCGGACCGTCGGGCATGCAGGCAGGTGATGGGGCGCCGGATGAAGCGGCCGCCCTCGGCGCCTACGTCCGGCGCTTCTCCAGCGCCAGCGTATTGGTCATCGGAGATCTCATCCTCGATCACTATGTCTGGGGACGCGTGAGCCGGATCTCTCCGGAAGCGCCGGTACCCGTGGTCCACGTCGAGTCGGAATCGCTCAAGCTGGGAGGGGCCGCGAATGTGTTCAACAACATCCTCGCCCTTGGGGGACAGGCGGATATTTGCGGCGTCATCGGGGCCGATGAAAGCGGGCGGCTGCTCCTGAAGGAGCTGGGCGGACGACGGCAAGGTCGCGGCGGGGTGGTCATCGACCATAGCCGGCCAACGACGCGCAAATCTCGCGTGGTCGCACACAATCAACAAATTGTTCGTTACGATGTAGAACGGCGGACGGAACTGACCACGCTGCTGCAGCGCCGCATTCTCCGATATGTCGAGGCCAGATTGAAGGAACTGTCCTGTTTGGTGGTGTCGGACTATGCCAAGGGCGTCGTTACGGCTTCGCTGATGACCGAGTTGACTCGATTGGCAGGACAGCGCAAGATTCCCATCGTGGTGGATCCCAAGGTCGAACATTTCAGCTATTACCGAGGCGTGACGGTCGTCACCCCCAACCATTTGGAAGCCACCCAGGCAGCAGGCGTGCATGGCGAAGACGATCAGGCAATTAATAAGGCCGGCACAACGCTTCGTCAGCGATTGGGATGCCAGACCGTCCTGGTGACCAGAGGCGAACGAGGCATGAGCGTCTACCAAGGGCATGGCGACCACTGGCATATTCCCACACGCGCCCGACAGGTGTATGACGTGACAGGGGCAGGCGATACGGTCGTCGGTACGCTGGCACTCGCACTCTCAACCGGCGCCACGATGCGGGAAGCCGCGGTGCTCGCCAATCAAGCGGCAGGTGTGGTGGTCGGGATGATCGGAACCGCCACGGTGACAGCGGCACAACTGACTGATTCTCTAGGACAGGGCTGACGTGACCCGGTCGGTCACGGTCGTGATTCCGGCTCGGTACGGATCCTCTCGGTTTCCTGGGAAACCATTGGTTGACCTGCTGGGCAAGCCGATGATTCAGCATGTGTACGAGCAGGCGAAAGCCTGTCGCGTAGTGAACGACGTGGTGGTCGCCACCGATGACGAACGCATTAAGGTGGCGGTCGAGCGATTCGGAGGACGAGTCGTCATGATGACGGAGTCCTATCGTACCGGAACCGACCGGGTGGCCGGGGTTGCGAACACCCAGGCCGGTGACTGTTTCGTCGACCTGCAAGGAGACGAAATTTTGCTCCACCCGGACCTCATTACGGATTTGGTGGAGCCATTCCTGGCCAGCGATGCGGTCATGGGCACGTTGAAACGACGGATCGAGTCGGGCCACGATCTGCAAAATTCTGGAGTGGTGAAGGTCACGACCGATCGTGACGGCTATGCCCTCTATTTTTCCCGAGCGCCGATTCCGCTGGTTCGGGACGACCCGCGGCGGACTGCTGTGGCGGGGCTTCATTTCATTCACCTGGGCCTCTATATCTATACGCGCGAGACGTTGATGCAACTTGCGGCATTGCCCACAGGGGTTCTCGAAGAGGCGGAAAAACTGGAACAACTGCGCGCGCTGGAACACGGCATTCGGATCCGCGTATGGGAAACCACCCATTCTTCATTACGTATCGACCACCCCGACGACGTGCCCAACGCATTGGAACAGCTTCGCAACCATGAAACCGGACGCTGCAACACTCACGCATCATGACGAGTGGCCGCATTCACAAGAAGGTGCAACGATGAGCAAATTCATATTTGTGACCGGCGGTGTCGTATCGTCGCTCGGAAAGGGGTTGGCCTCCGCATCCATCGGCAATCTGCTGGAAAGCCGCGGGTTGAAGATCACGTTCCTCAAGCTCGACCCTTACATCAACGTCGACCCTGGGACGATGAATCCGTACCAGCATGGAGAAGTCTACGTCACGGAAGACGGTGCGGAGACCGATCTGGATCTCGGCCACTATGAGCGCTATACATCGCTGACGCTCACCCGCGAGAACAATTACACCACAGGCCGCATCTACCATTCCGTGATTACGAAGGAGCGGCGCGGGGACTATCTGGGTGGAACCGTGCAAGTGGTGCCGCATGTCACGGATGAAATCAAACAATGCATCATGCGGATCTCGCAGGGCATGGATGTTACGATCGTAGAAATAGGGGGTACCGTCGGCGACATTGAGAGCCTGCCCTTCCTGGAGGCCATCCGACAGATTCCCTACGACGTGGGACGTGACAACGTGCTCTACGTGCATCTTACGCTCGTGCCCTACATCGGAGCTGCCGGAGAACTGAAAACGAAGCCGACGCAACATTCAGTGAACAAGCTCCGCGAAATCGGCATTCAGCCGAACATCCTCCTATGCCGGACTGATCGATACCTGCCGCCGGAACTCAAGGCCAAGATCGCCATGTTCTGCAACGTGGAAAAAGATGCGGTCATTACGGCCAAAGATGTCGAGACCATCTATGAAGTGCCGATCGTATTTCGCAAGGAAGGCTTGGATGAACTGATCGTCCGCTTGCTCAAGTTGGAAACGGGTCCGCCGAATCTCCGCGAATGGGATGCGATGGTACAAAAGATCAAACATCCCAAGCATGAGGTGTCCATAGCGCTGGTCGGGAAATATGCCGGCTTGAAGGAATGCTACAAGAGTCTGGCGGAAGCGCTGGTGCACGGCGGCATCGACCATGAAACCCGCGTGAATATCACCTGGATCGAATCCGAAGAAGTTGAGCGCCAAGGTACTGAGCGCATCCTGCGTGAGGCGGACGGAATTTTGATTCCCGGCGGATTCGGCGCACGGGGCATCGAAGGCAAGGTCATCACGATTCAGTACGCGCGCGAGCACCAAATCCCATTCCTCGGCCTCTGTCTGGGTATGCAATGTGCCACGATCGAATTCGCCCGCAATGTTGCCGGACTGAAGGGCGCGAACAGTGCCGAGTTCGACGAGCACACCCCGCATCCGGTCATTCACTTGATGTCGGACCAGCAGTCGGTCAGCGACAAAGGCGGCACCATGCGGCTCGGCTCCTATACCTGCAAGCTCGGCGACGGGACACTAGCGCAGAAAATGTACGGAGTCAGTGACGTGCGCGAGCGGCATCGCCATCGATACGAATTCAACAATGCCTATCGTGACCGGTTGACGGCCAAGGGCCTGATTCTGAGTGGGTTGTCACCAGACGGACGGCTGGTGGAAATCGTCGAGTTGCAGAACCATCCCTGGTTCCTGGCAACGCAGTTCCATCCGGAGTACAACTCGCGGCCGCATCATCCGCACCCCCTGTTTACGGGGTTTGTAGGGGCGGCGCTTCGCCGCAAGTGCGGCCACTGAGCAGGGATGCTGAAACTGCCTTTCAACGTTGTTCCCGACTCGGCACAATCCTCACGTAGCTCCGCTACGCCTGCGGTTCTGCCTCGTCTGCGGCCTTGCTGAAAGATCAGTTTGAGCATCCCGTGAACACACCGGACTCATTTGGAGACTATGGCATACGAAA
>JBDTWG010000155.1:0-7928 GCA_040006855.1 Nitrospira sp. | reverse complement strand
TACCGTCAGGCGTCTGTTTGCTGTAGGCAATCAGCTGGTCGTTGTCGACCGGATGGAAACGCAGACTGTCATCACTCTGGAGCGCGGGATTGTCTCGGCGAATGCGGTTGATCACCCTGATAAATTCTTTCAGGCTGTCGGGCCTCGCGATATCCCAACGCCGGATTTCATATTTTTCGGAATCCAGATACTCCTCGCTGCCGGGTTTCTGCGGACGGTCTTCGTAGAGCTCAAAGGCCGGTCCGTAAATTCCGTAGCTGGCCCCCAGCGTAGAGGCCAAGGCCAGCCGAGCCATGAACACGGGGCGCCCGCCATGTTGGAGATGTTCGGTCAGAATATCGGGCGTATTGGTCCAGAGGTTGGGCCGGAAATACTCCCGTACTTGGGTCTTGGTTAGTTCGGTGAAATAGTCGGTCAGTTCTGTCTTGGTATTGCGCCAGGCAAAGTAGGTGTAGGACTGGGTAAACCCGATTTTGGCGAGGTGGTACATCACCTTCGGCCGCGTGAAGGCTTCGGCAAGAAAAATGATATCCGGATAGCGCTGCTTGATGTCGGCGATCAACCACTTCCAAAAAGGAAATGGTTTTGTATGGGGGTTGTCGACTCGGAAGATGCGGATGCCCTGATCGATCCAGTACTGCACGACGGCCCGGAGTTCTATCCACAATTCGTGGGAGGCCTCGCTCTCGAAATTCAGCGGAAAGATATCCTGGTATTGCTTGGGAGGATTTTCCGCAAACTGAATCGTGCCATCAGGACGGGTGGTGAACCATTCCGGGTGTTCTTTCACGTAAGGATGATCGGGAGAGCATTGAAAGGCCACATCGAGCGCGATCTCGATGTTCTCGGCCTTGGCTGCATCAATGAGTCGCCTGAAATCATCCAGCGTCCCGAGATGTGGATGGATGGCCGTATGGCCGCCGGCGCGCGCGCCGATGGCCCAGGGACTCCCCACAGAATCAGCGTCGCCTCGCGGATTATTGTTCGGTCCTTTCCGGTCCGTCTCCCCGATGGGGTGAATCGGAGGAAGGTAGAGTACATCAAATCCCATTTCGGCAATATAGGGGAGACGAGATTCACAATCTCTGAATGTGCCGTGGGGTTGATCGTCGCCTACGGCGGAACGTGGGAACATTTCATACCAGGCGCTGAAACGAGCTCTGGGACGGTCGACTATGACGGCGAGTTCCTTCTCATAGGTGGTGGCCCACCGGCGATCCGTGCAAGTAGCCATGACATTGGCCACGTCTTCTCCAAGCAAAAGATCAACCTGAAGTTGAGACTGACTTTGGGAGGATAACAAGGCCTCGACGATGGCCTTCAGGCGACGTTCCGATTCGCCGGAGGCACGACTGAGCGCCTTTTCGATGAGACGCGTTCCGATCAACAGATCCACGCTTACATCCTGTTGCACGCCCAGTCGCTTGCGCATGTCGCGTTGCCAGGTGGCGAAATGATCGACCCAGCCCATCACGCTATATCGATAGTGACCGAGCTCCGTGACTTCGAATGCTGCCTGCCATCGATCATTGGCGAGGAGTGTGAGTGGCATTTCCAGCCAAAGTTCATGTTGCTCATGACGGTAACGCAGGACTCCTCGTACGACGTCATGCCCATCTGCAAAGAGGTCCGCCTCGACGAGGATCGTATCTCCGACCACTCGCTTGATGGGGTACCGGCCGCCATCAAGCTCTGGCTGGACATGTTCGATAGCCACCCTCTGGCGCCGTTCGCCCCTAGAGAGCTGAGGTGACGCGGGGTTTCCAGGCATCACCTGGTCCGTGATAATTTCCCGTCCTGACTCCTTGGTTCTGGTCTTTTTCATAGGTGCGACAACTGGTCGGGTTTATGGTCACGATGGCTGAACCGGCGTTCGAGCGCGCCGCGCATGAGGTGTCGCGCCCCCAATCCCACGGCCAGTGCGAGCGCGAACACGACGCCGCCGAAGGTAATGGAGAAGGCCGCGATGACGATCTCTTTGGCGATGCCCAACTGGGTCAGCACCATCGCGAAGGTGAAGAGCAAGAGCCCCCATCGCACCAACCCCGCAACGATACGGGCTTCTTCGACCTGGGCATTGACGGCGGCGATCAGCGCAGCCTCGGCAAAGAAGTTGGCGCAGAGCACCCCCACGAGGAGCACGAGGGATGCGGCCAGGACATTTGGTAGAAAGGCGACGATCTGACTGATCAAATTGGCCGTCGCCGGCAAGTTCATGGCATCCACGCCCATAAAGGCGAACAAGAGGAAGACGATCCAAAACAAGACCCTGCTGACGACCATAGAGACCGGTTGTCGGACCCCCGCTTGGGACAATGGCTGGGCAATGCCCAACCGTTCGCAGAAGGAATCGAACCCAAATGTTCGGAGGACCCGGAGGGTGAGCATTTTCACGATCCATGCCGCCAGCAGGCCCAACGCCAAAAAGGTGAGTAAGGCGAGGAGACGCGGCAACACGAGCACAATCTGCATGACGGTGTCACGAAAGCCGGCGACCATTGTTTCTCTCCACAGGTCACTCATCGCGCCACCTCCATTGTTCAACCAAATAGGACTTCGATTGCTCGAACTGCCTGCAGAGTGCTTCCACTGTTCTGTCCACGTGATCTCCATCGCCGTGCTGTGTTTCCAGGACAAAGGAGGCCGTACGTCCCAGATAGAGGGGCGTCAGCGACTTCAACATGTGCTCTCGATGCAGGGTCTGATCGTGATAGGCCAGAGCAAAATCATAGACCGTCTGCACCCAAAGGGCTGGTGGAAAGCGGAAGTCCTCGAGGTCTTGCATATCGAGTGTGAGGATCTGTCCCAAGGTGTCCCGTGAGAGGATCAATTCCCAGAGCGGGAGCAGATCGCGAACTCCTTGTTTGAATCCGCTGACCATGCGGTCGGTCTGCAAGGGGCCAGGATCGGGCGCCGGTTCGGCGGTGCCATAGAGCGGCACCTCGCTGGACTCCTTCGTCTTTTCCCAGGAGGATTCGTACTCTTCCATCGAGTGAAAAATACCGCCCACGGTTTGTGCGAGCACGACAGACAGATCGACCGCTCCAATTTTCGTTTCTTGATCTCTGGTGCCGAGAAAGGTGTGACAGACGCGATAGCCGCCAGCCAGCGCAGCCGTGGTCATCCATCCGTCCACGCTGAATTTTCCCGTGGCTCCTGTCCATGTCGATCGGCGGTGCAGGTCGCGCGCGAATTTTCCCGATAGGCCGTATGCGCCTCCGCTCGGGTACCTCAAGCGTTTCCCATAGAGCGCCCGGGTCAATGGATAGAGCAGGTTGGTGACCAACGTGCCTTCATAACGGTGGCGGCGGTAGAGCGGGACCACAAAATCTTCGCCGGCTTCGTATACCGGTCTGGCCAGATGATCGATCCAGGCAGAGCTAAGCGAGCGAAGCTGACCTTCGAGGATGAGGCACACTTTCGGTTGGAGTTGCTCAGCGGCCAGGCAGAGATTGCGGATACTTTCGTCCCGCCCGGGAAAGCCGGATTCTCTCGTCAGGTTCGCATAGGTCCCGGCGGCGTTGGGCATCATTCGGACCGGAACCATGCCGGCTGCGACCCGATCGATGATGCCGGGCGTGCCGTCTTGCGACCCGGCGTCGCAATTCACGAGCAGCGCGGAAATATTCGGGAACGACTGCCGCAATCCTTCCAAGATCGATTTCACGAGTGATTCAATCGTGCCCGCATTGTTGAGGGTCAAAAGGCCCACCATGATGTCGATGGTGTCTGTCGGCTGCTCGCCGTCGGGGACGGAAGGGTTAGGCGCTGTTTGTTCCTGTGTCAGCATATCTGTTGCACTGTTCCCGCCTTGCGGGATCGAAGCCAAGGTCGTCATCGGATACGCGGTGCCATCAGGATGCGGGCAAGAGCTTCAGCAATGTCAGGTAATCGCTGAGTTGCCTGGTGATGAGAAAATTACGCCGCACATGTTCGCGTGCCATGGCTCCCATTCTATTCATGAGTCCCGGATTGTTGAGTAAGTGACGAATCCGAAATCCTGCTCCTTCGACGGTATGGATCACATATCCCGTGACCCCGTCGACAATTTGAGCGGCGATGCCCCCGGCCGTACTCCCGACCACGGGTTTTCCTTTCCACATGGCTTCGGAAACGGTCAGGCCGAACCCTTCCTTAATGGACTTTTGGAGCACGACCGTGGCGCTCCGCTGCAATGCATTGATTTCCAGGTCTGCCTCGGGAGGGAGTTGGATCACATGAATATCGGCATCGCGGCCTGCCGCCTCCCGGAGTTCTCCGAGTACCGATTCCCCTTCCGGGTCATGCATCACACCTGCCCCGGCGAGCACCAGCTGGCAGTCGTGGTGCTTTTTCACGAGCCGATAGGCCTGAATGGCGCCCAAAGGATCTTTAAACCGGTCGAAGCGGGCGACCTGCAACAGCATGGGCTTGGTCCGGTGAATGCCGAGACGATCAATGATCTGGGTGATTTCAGATCGTCCCATCTCGCGGTTCTTCGGACTCAATGGATCAATGGACGGATAGATCAAGAACTTGGGGATTGGCAGCCGTTGGGCAAAGCCGGAGAGTGAAAAGATCGCGGCGTCGTACTTCAACACAGAGCGTCGAAGAAACGTCCAGGCCGGTCGTTGAGGTTGCGCCAGATCCAAATGGCAGCGCCAAAGCCAGCAACCATTGGTTCGATAGTCCACGAGGCCCGCCGGCTGGTGGTCGTGGACCATGACCATGTCTGCCTCGAGTTTCAGCGCCTTGGCGTTGCGCTCGATGATGCTCGAATAGGTATGGTACATCTCGTCGGTGATCTTGTCGTCACGCCCCTGGAGGGCATTCAGCATGTGATTGACCACGACGAAATACTCCTGCGTCCCCGCCAGCACCTCCCAGCGGGCCTCGATGCCCAGGGACACCATCATGGGAACAAGGCGGCGCAACACCTCTGACATCCCGCCTCCGTACCGGACTGCGTTGAGATGGAGAAAGCTCTTTCCCTTCACGAGGTCGCTCAACCGATAGAGGAAATCGACCGTGCCTTTCGGCGACACATCACGATATTCGTCCAATGCCGAGTTCACAAGTTAGTCTCCCACTTCGGAATCGGCCCTGTGTTGCTTCACTCGCCTCAAATGGCACTCCATTCCATGCTGTAAGCGCTAGTCCGTGACCGCACTGCCGGAAGATGCAACCAATAGGAACTGTAGGGCCCCAACGTCAGCACATAGGGGCGCTCGCTGATCACCGGGAATCGTGACTCCCCGAATAATTCTTCAGGAACGATGTCTTTGTAGCGCCCAAGCTCGAGTTCAACGGCCTGGGAGGATTCGGCCAGGTTATGGACGAGCAGCACCGTCTGTTGTTCGTAGACACGAAGGTAGACCAGAACTTTTTCATTCGCCGGGCTCAGGAACTCCAGGGACCCTCGACCGAAGACCTTGTGCTTCTTGCGGATCGCGATCATTCGCCGCATCCAGTTGAGCAGCGAATGCGTCGCTTGCTTCTGGGCCTCAATATTGACGGACTGATAGCCGTAGACCGCATCGGTGACGACGGGAAGAAACAGCTGCGAGGGGTCGGCTTTGGAAAATCCGGCGTTGCGGTCGGCGGTCCAATGCATCGGCGTACGCACGCCGTTGCGGTCTCCGAGGTGAATATTGTCGCCCATGCCGATCTCATCCCCATAATAAATGATCGGGCTACCAGGCAGGGTGAAGACAATACTGTTCAGCAATTCCACCTTGCGGCGATCGTTGTCCAGGAGCGGAGCAAGACGACGGGCGATGCCGATATTGCGGCGCATCTGGGGATCCCGAGCATAGGCGTAATACATATAGTCGCGTTCTTCGCCGGTGCACATTTCCAGCGTCAACTCGTCATGGTTGCGCAGAAACAGGCACCACTGACAGGCAGGGGGGATGTCAGGAGTATGTTTGAACATGTCGATGATCGGCTGGCGATCTTCACTCCGTACCCCCATGAACAAGCGAGGCATGAGCGGGAAGTGGAAGGCCATATGAAACTCGTCGCCGTCACCGAAGTAGGGGCGTACATCGCTGGGCCACTGATTGGCCTCGGCCAACAGCACTCGTCCTTTGTACCGCTGATCAATGCTGCTTCGGATCTCTTTCAAATAACGATGGGTTTCCGGCAGGTTTTCGCAAATGGTCTCCTCGCGCTCAAAGAGATAGGGCACGGCATCACATCGAAACCCGTCGAGCCCCTGGTCGAGCCAATACTCCATGACCTGAATCATGGCCCGGCGGACTTCCGGGTTGTCATAGTTGAGGTCGGGTTGGTGACTGAAGAAACGATGCCAGAAGTAGGCGTGGGCTTCCGGGTCCCAGGTCCAATTTGATTTCTCAGTATCGACGAAAATAATTCGGGCGCGTGGATATTTCTGATCCGTCTCGCTCCAGACATAGTAGTGCCTTGTCGGTGCGTCAGGAGAAGCCTTCGCCGCCTGGAACCAAGCATGCTGATCGGAGGTATGGTTCAGGATGAGGTCGACGATGACCCGCATGCCGCGCCGGTGGGCCTCGTCGAGGAGGCGGCGGAAATCTTCCGTTGTGCCGTATGACGCGGCGATGCTGCGAAAGTCTGCCACATCGTAGCCATCATCCCGGAGGGGCGAGGGATAGAAGGGGAGCAGCCAGAGACAATCCACGCCGAGCCACTCCAAATAATCCAGCTTCTGAATCAGTCCGGCAAAATCTCCAACGCCATCATCGTTGCCGTCGTAAAAGGCACGAACATGCAGTTCATAAAAGACGGCGTCTTTGTACCAAAGGGGATCTTGATTGAGCATCGATCAGACCTTCGCCGGGTTGCCCGTGAGATACTCATCGCAGGCGGTGATGAGTCGCGAACGCAATCGTTCCAGACTGCCTTGGTATGGATTGATTGCGCGGATGCAATCGGCCAGTTTCAGAAGGCCAAGGCTTGAACGAATCCATGCCGAAAAATCGTTTTCTTCACGGCGCAGGCGAAAATGGGCTTCGAACATATGAAAGTAGATCGTGCTGACGTCGATGTCGGCCACCATGTCACGGAACTCTTGCAGCGTGCGCGCCTCCAACCCGATGGGCACCTCTAGAATGCGTGAACGTTTGAAGTGAAATGGCTGGCCAAACACGACTCGTGGAATGATGGGGGTCCGGGAGAGATGGTCGTCGATAATGGAGATAATTTCCTCCCGCAGGTCCTCCAAGTCCGGATAATCGAAGGGATCAATGACAGCCAGTCGTTCGCCTAAGACATGATCACCGATTTGCATCACCACCCATTGGGCGAAATCGTTGGGATAGGTGCCTTCAATCAGCCCATGCCGAAGAAAATAGCTGTGGGTGTGAAAGTGAATCGAATCCAGCGGCACTTCTTCAATCAGCTCCGCCAGTTCCTTTTCGTCATCCGCCTGATGAGCGATACTTTCCTGTATTTCGCTGCAACCAATGAATGCAAAAGGAGCCTCGGCAATTAGCGTCACAATGTCGTATCCCTTCTTCCACGAGTACAGCAGGCAGAGGAAATACAGCCCCCCTAGGAGGAGTCACTCAACCACCGGTGCCACCCTATCATGTGGAGCCCCCGGCTGTTTTTCTACTATAGATCGTTTAGACGGGGATCCAGACTAGTGAAACACCTAGCTGCCCCCGGCAGCCCGTCTCAGTAGATACTGAGACGGGCCGATGCATGTCTGACTGAAATGAAGGTATGTCCATGGCATTACACACGAGATGTATGGTTCCTATCGATGGCTCGCTGAAAGAAAGATGCGGGAAGGATGCGCAGGGCCGTCACATTGCAAAGGCAACACATGATGGCCAAGTGCTCTCTCATTTCGAGTGCGAGGTGGGACATCTGTTTCATACCGACGAGACGTGCCATTACTATTTCGAATGTGACTGCCGGCCCCGTTATGCGCAGGCCGATCCTCCGATGTCCGCGACTGCTCC
>JBDTWG010000154.1:0-7940 GCA_040006855.1 Nitrospira sp. | reverse complement strand
CGGTAGATTTTGTGTTTCCGTAGATCGCCGGCGGCTCACTCTTCCAGGTACACGCCCGACCCGACGATATAGGTCTCCTGACCAGATTGGACCTTCCGCACGAAGGTCTGCTTCCGCGTGGGGGTATTCTGCCCGGGCTTGTACCGGTAGAGGTCCACCCAGCCGCTGCCCTCTTTCATGGCCAGGGCGATTTCGTCCTGAACCACCTCCTTACCTTTTATATCCTTCACTCCGGTCAGGTTCTTTCCTTCCAAGCTGGGATGGCCAGGATTCACCACCTCGGTGCCATCCGGGGCCTCGACAAAGACGTAGGTGTCCATGAAGACAAAGGGACCCGTTCGGTCGCGCAATGGGCCGAAGGCTTCCTTCCCTCGCTCCGCGATCAGAGCAGCGGCACGATTGACGACATCCGTGATGAAGGCCTTATCCATCTGCATGTTGTAGATCCCACAGCCAATGATATGCTCTTCCCCCGAAGGGAACGTCACCCGCTTGATGAAACTGGACTTCCACATCGGGAAAATATTTCCGGGCTCAGGATACATGTAGTGGACCCAGCCCTCGCCTGAGGGGCTCCCACCTGCATCGAGGAACATCTTGCCAAAGGGGCGACCTTGAATGTCCTTGAGGTCACGCTCATTCCGCCCCTCCAGGCCTGGATCCGCGGCATGGAAGACTCTGGTCGCGTCCATCGTCCACACAAAGAAATAGACATCGTCATGGAACCACTTGGATCCCGGCTGGCGAAACTCGGCATAGGCCTGCTCGCCGCGCTGTTCCAGGACAGCGGCTCCTTCCCGGACCAGGGTCATCAGTTCCAGCGCGGTCATCTTCTTGGCGACTGGGAGGGCTTTGGGCGCATCGGCCAGGTAGACGCCGCTCCCCACCAGGACCCATTGATCGCCCATCTTCGCCTTGCTCACATACGCAAACTTCTGCGTGGAGACACTGTCTCCCGGCTTGGGCCACATATAGTTGATCCAGCCCGACCCCCTGGTTTGGACCACCTTGAACATCTCCCGGACCAACGGCTTGCCTTGAGTGTCCTGCAGGTCCAACAGGTTGCGGCCTTCCAGATTCGGGAAGCCGGGATTGACGAGATCGATGCCGTTGCGATCGAACACAAAAATATACGTGTCCTTGGCGAGGTAGGGCCCGGTCGGATCGTGGAAAAGCGGAAACGCCGCGGTGCCCTGCTGCTCGATCTGTCCGACGGCATCGTTCACCAGATCCACGACAAAGGGCGGTTCCATGCGGTCGTTGTACGTGCCGCTCCCCACCACATAGCGGTTGCCGGACGGCGTAGTCGCGAGCCGGACGTAGCTGCTTTTCCATCGGGGCAGCAGCCCGCCGGGAACAGGAAATTCGTAGTGATACCAGCCCTCCGGTTTATTGGGAAACGTCATGGCGGCCCCGAGGATCCCCCGGACAATGGGTTTCCCATTGATGTCTTTCAGGTCTATTTCATTCTTGCCTTCCATCTCCGGATCGGCATGCACCAGCATGTTCCCCTGGGGATCCAGCACAAAGATATAAGCTTCTCCCTGACGCCAGCGGCTGCCGCCGACACGGAATTCGCTGAACGCCGCTTCGCCTTTGGTGCGGACCAGTTCGGTCGCGTCGTGCACTAACGCCATCAGTTCGCGCGTGTCTTCATATTGGAAGGACTGATCCAAGTTGGCGCCGACGGTCTGTGAAGGGCCACTGCATGCTTGAAGAAGAACCAGCACCGCACCTAGCGGGACGACACGTGAGATAGAAGCCGCTCTTTGTGCGAACATTTACAGATCCTCCTTTCTCTTTTTCGCCCCCGTTTCTCATATCGTCCGGCGCCATGCCTCGTATTCCACGTGCCAGAGCAAAGACTCCCGGTACGTGTTCTGTCATCCATCCTCAAACGAAGAGCCCGGTGTAATTGCCATTTCTTCGAGCACTCTATGCCCAACCGTACCTTCGCCCGGCGTAGCCGTCACTCTGTTAACGACCATCTGTGGCTTTCATCGAGAAGACATGACCAATGGCAGCACAAACAATGCCATAGATGTCTCAGCCACTCCTGAGGAGAAAGGTCGAAGGGAATGAGCTGTTTAGTTGGATGGATTGCAGCCGCATCAGATAAACAGCGTCTCAATGTAGACACCCATGAGTAAGACTCGATGAGGTATTAGAGGGCAATATCAACCCGCACACTGTAGACGGATGCCACAGGGCCCGCCTTCCTTCCAATGGCTGCCTAACCTGAATGAATCGGAGTTCTAAGCGAAATGGGAAGTTCCCTAAGGGCATAGAAGAATTTTCTGGGACAGGACGGCTTCCCCCTGCAGTGGCACTATCTGTGCTTATAGTCTGAGCAATATCAAAAATATGAGCGGGGAATACGTGTTCGCTCAGTCATTTCGCAGCTAGAAGACTCAGCATCCTTGCGTCCCGCTCCATCGTCGATTCAACTGGTGCCTGGCCGGGTTTGCCGTTCGCGCATGGGATAGCTCAACAATCACTGGAGCCCCTTCTGCGACGCTAACTTCGGCCCGCTGGATAGAGTAATCGATGTCACCGAAATTACTTTTGTGATGCACACGACATGAATCAAGGATCGGCTCGGATTCTGATCGGGAAAGTTGGCCTCGATGGTCACGATCGCGGCGCAAAGTACATTGCCCATGTTCTGCGCGATGCGGGCTATGAAGTCATCTATACCGGTATTCGGCGCAGTCCCAAGGAGATTGTTGAGACGGCCTTGCAGGAAGATGTGGCTCTGATTGGATTATCCCTCTTATCAGGTGCGCACAAGCCCCTGTTGAAGCAAGTGACCGATCTGCTCAAGGAGCGGGGTGCGAAGGACATACTTGTCGTAGCGGGAGGATCAATTCCCACTTCTGATATTCCTGATCTCAAAGCAATGGGCATCGCGGCCGTCTTCACTCCGGGGACCTCGTCCCAATCCATTCTCGACACATTGGCCGCTCTCCTGAAAGCCCGTCAGCAGGTGGCATGACAGATGACGCGAAATATCTGGTGGAACAAGTGCGCGCGGATACGGAGCACCGAGTCCGAGCTGCCGCTCAACTGATGAGTCTTGTTGAAAATGCCCCGGAACGTATGCCGCAACTCTTAGTCGGACTCGACGACTGGCCGGCGGCCCGCATGGTCATCGGGGTGACCGGCCCGCCGGGCTGCGGGAAGAGCGTTTTAATGGATCGGCTGATCACCGCATTGCGAACACGTGATCCCGCCCGCCGTGTCGGAGTGATTGCAGTGGACCCGTCCTCGCCTATTACAGGAGGGGCGTTCCTCGGCGATCGGGTGCGTATGATGCGCCATGCGACCGATCCGAACGTCTTTATTCGCTCGGCGGCTTCACGGGGACACGTTGGCGGGCTCATGCTGGGTGTGAAGGGCTTTATCCGGGTGCTGGGGCTTGCCGGATGCGAGTTCATTCTGGTCGAAACCGTCGGTGTCGGACAGAATGAGACAGAGATCGCCGACATCGCGGACCTGGTTGTCGTGGCCATCGCCCCCGGCAATGGCGATGCAATTCAGCTGCTCAAATGTGGGTTGATGGAAATCGGAGACATCTTCGTGATCAACAAGGCTGACTGTGAGGGCGCGGGAGAACTCCATGCGCAATTACTCGCCGTGCTCCGTTTGAACGCACGCGGACATAACGGGCGCATGCCCGAGGCGTGTTTGGTGAGTGCCCTGCACCACCGAGGGGTGGACGAGCTCATTGATCTGATCGAGCAGCACGCCGCGGAGTGTGAAGGCCAATGGCAGGCCCGGCGGCAGCACATGATCTTCGGTGAAATCAAAGAAGCGGTGCTTGAAGAGTCGAGAAGGCGAATACTGCAGGCCCTCGGTCCGGAACAAATGGCGACAGAAGACCTCCACCGTATTCTGCGGGGAGAGGTCACTGTCGCGGGGTTCGTTGACGAGATCCTCCAACGGGTGATCGGTACACCTGTTGAAAAGGGCGAGCATCGTGGCTGAGCCAGATAATCAGCAGAACGAGCGGATCGAACGAGCGAAGCGCGAGTGGGGGCAGAAAATCCTCGCGCCGGCACTGAGCCGCGTGCCGGAATCCAATCGTGATTTCGTGACGGGATCGGGCGCACCATTAGAAGCCCTTTATCTCCCCCGACCATCTTCGGAAGAAGCGTATCTCGACCAATTGGGCTTTCCCGGGCAGTATCCATTTACTCGCGGTGTGCAAGCCACTATGTACCGCGGCCGGCTATGGACGATGCGTCAATATGCCGGTTTCGGAACCGCTGAGGAAACCAATCGCCGTTATCAGTACTTGCTTCAACAGGGCTCCACCGGCCTTTCCGTTGCCTTCGACCTTCCTACCCAGATCGGGTACGACAGCGATGATCCTCTCGCGGCCGGAGAAGTGGGGAGAGTGGGAGTGGCCATCTCCACCCTGCATGATATGGAAACATTACTCAGCGACATTCCTGTCGGGCGGGTCTCGACGAGCTTGACCATCAATTCGACAGCGGCAATCCTCCTCGCCATGTACCTCATCGTCGCAGAACAACAAGGCGTGCCCGTTCAGTCGCTCAGCGGGACCATTCAGAATGATCTCCTCAAGGAATATATTGCCCGCGGCACCTACCGGTTCCCCCCTGAACCCAGCCTGCGCCTCACCCGAGACTTGCTTGTCTACTGCACGCGCTTTATGCCGAAATGGAATGCCATTTCCGTCAGCGGGTTCCATATGCGTGAAGCCGGCGCGACGGCCTCCCAGGAGATCGGGTTCACGCTGGCCAACGCCATCTGTTACCTCGAAATCGCCATCAAGGCAGGGCTGGAGGTCGATGCAGTTGCACCGCGGCTGACCTTCTTTTTCGCGGCACAGTCGGATTTATTCGAAGAGATTGCGAAGTTCCGCGCGGCCCGCCGGCTGTATGCCAGGCTGCTGAAGGAACGATTCCATGCCAAAGATCCGAGAAGCATGATGCTGCGGTTCCACACACAGACCAGCGGGGTTAGTCTGACAGCGCAACAGCCGGATAATAATATTGTGCGCGTGGCCATTCAGGCGCTCGCCGCCGTGTTAGGGGGAACCCAATCGCTTCACACGAATTGCAAGGACGAGGCGTTGGCATTGCCTTCCGAGGACAGCGTCCGTCTCGCGCTCCGCACACAGCAGGTGCTGGCCTATGAGACGGGGGTGACCAATACCATCGATCCCCTGGCGGGAAGCTATTGCGTCGAAGCGCTGACCGACCGGTTGGAAGCAGAGGCTGAACAGTACATTCACGCCATTGATGAGCTCGGCGGCATGGTGCCTGCCATTGAGCAGGGCTATGTTCAACACCAGATCGAGCAGGCCGCGTACGAGTACGGGCGGTCGGTTGAAACCGGGGCTCGCAGAATCGTAGGAGTCAATACGCTCAGGGAAGAGCATGAGCGTGAGCCGGAGGTCTTCGTCGTGCCGGAAGACACGGAACGGAGGCAAATTGAAGAAATCAGAAGAGTGAGGAGAAGCCGCGACGAGCAAACAGTACAGCGCAGGCTCGCCGCTGTCGAGCAGGTTGCGCAAAGCGGGGAGAACCTCATGCCGTCGATTATGGATGCTGTCCGGGTCTACGCAACGATAGGCGAGATTTGTCACAGGCTTCAGAATGTGTTCGGCGAGTATGAACCAACAGTTGGCTGATTAACCTTCCAGCAAGCAGAGGATCACATGCCACTCGTTCTTACGACCATGGAAGACTCGATCGGTACCATTGTCTTGGATCATGCTGCGAAACGGAATGCGCTTAGTCAGGCCCTGATCGCTGACATCCTTGAAGCACTGGCCGCGTTCCGGCAACAGAGCCCGCGTGTCATTATTCTGTGCGCACCAGAAGGCGCCGCGGTCTGGTCGGCCGGTCATGACGTGAGCGAACTCCCGGAGTCTCATCGGGACCCGCTTGGGTGGGATGATCCCCTTCGCCAACTTGTTCGAGAAGTAGAAAGTTACCCGGCTCCCATTATCGCGATGGTTGAAGGCACTGTCTGGGGCGGAGCCTGTGAGGTGGCCTTCGCCTGTGACCTTGTCGTTGCGGCGGACAACGCGACGTTTGCCATTACACCGGCGAAACTCGGCGTCCCGTATAACTTATCGGGGTTGTTGACGTTCATGAATACCGTCAGCCTGCATGTCGTCAAGGAAATGGCATTCACCGCTCTTCCCATGACAGCGGCACGAGCCGAACGGCTCGGGATTATCAATCAGGTGGTTCCGAGGCAGGATTTGAAGCAGCGGACCCATGAGATCGCCAAGCAGATAGCCCGCAATTCGCCTTTGAGTATTGCGATCATGAAGGAAGAATTGAACCTGCTCGCGAACGCACACGATCTGTCTCCCGTCATGTTCGAGCGCATCCAGTCTTTGCGCCGCGTCGTCTACAACAGCCGTGACTATCAGGAAGGGATTCGCGCCTTTCTAGAAAAGCGGCAACCGACTTTTACCGGGAAGTGAGGCAGGCACATGAGACGAATGGAAGGTAGACGATGACAGAACCGATGAAGTTAAGATTATATCCACGTCCACTGAAATATCAGTTCGTTCCTTGAGGTGGCAAGTAATCACCGAATATAGCCCCGGATGGGTGAGCGTGAGGCCAGGCAGACTCTCAGATCATCATAGCAGGGGGCTCGGTGGTCTTTTTTAGCCCTCCACAGAATCTGGCGTGCATTTGCGCGTGCGGCTGAGCCTGGTGACATGTCCCCCGCCCACGCCTGACAAGCCGACCTCAAGCCTACCCCCGGTTTCAATATTGGTCACGGTATTGGTCACGGTCGGGGTACGATTTTGGTCCCGATTCCTGATCGGTCTCAATCTGCCTTTATCACAAGCCGAATGGCTGCAAGCGTTGATGGTATAGGCATTCCCGTCATTCTGTCTCACTCTGTCTCTGTCAGTCTCAACCGCTTGAGAAGCCCTTTTAAGGCCACCCATCTCTGTCAGGCCGCCGGTGCCACTATATCGATTATAAAGAACCAGGGTGAATTGCTTCCCTCTTTGGAAAATCCCGTTGGGGACACCACCTTCTGCACGCGAAGAGTTCGTCGTGTCTGGTTGCCGCGTATCGTGCTACGTTTCAGGGTCGCTTCCTGCGGCCTTGCTTTCGTCCCCGCTGTACTGTCCCACAATCTGTGTTCCCTCAGGCATCGCACTCCTCGTTCATAAGAAAAGCAGGCGATGGGGTCGTTCGCTGCCTCTTCGAGGTCTGTTTATTCCACCATGCAGCGATCAAGAAGTTCCGGTTGCGCAGGAAACATGTCACCAGATCCCTCCTATGACTTCGAGTCGCGGCCACGTCGGGCTGAATAGCTGACGGTTCTAGATTTCACGACTGAATTTCACTACTATCAATCATACGCGGTCACGAACTTTGGAGGGCCTCTCGCATTCTGGCCGGATGAACATGGAGAAAGGAGTTCAACGTGTCGCCGTTGGACCTGATGTCGCTCCTGATCACCGGTCTTGTCTTTGGCCTCGACCGGTTGACGCCCTCAGGTGTGGCGGTTGGAGTCCTCTATGTCGCCGCGGTATTGCCCACGGTGCGTTCCACTCGGCCCGCGTTCACGCTTCAGATTGCAACTCTCAGCTCGGCATTGGTTATTGCCGGAGCGTTTCCCATCCCTACGGTCAGTCTGCTCACGCCCTATGCATTTGCCAATCGGACGATGGCGCTGATCACAATCTGGGTGACCGCGATCCTCGTTCGTAATTACAGACAACGCACTGCGGAAACGGCACGACTAGCGGCATTTGTGACTTCGTCAGACGATGCCATTCTCAGCACGACATTGGAGGGAAAGAGTGAGACCTGGAACGCCGGCGCGGAGCATCTCTGCGCCTATCAGGCGGCGGAGATTATGGGACAACCGCTTCACCGATCGTGGATGAGCGTGGGATGACCGTGAGCACATCGACGATCGCGCAG
>JBDTWG010000153.1:0-8025 GCA_040006855.1 Nitrospira sp. | reverse complement strand
ATGTTGCTCGGAGGCGAGATCAATGCCCAGATCGAGCATGCGGCCTCAGCGCTTCGCGTCTCGCGCAACCAGAGCCGCTGAGCATCGGCTCCTCGCACTAGGATACATGGCAGGGACTGGACAGTGATATGAAACCCGATTATGCCGATATGCTGACAGATGACGAAACTGCTCTGCCACATAAGGCGACATCTGCGGTTCCCCCCACCGATCGCCACCTGTGGGAAATCACACCCATCAGAGACTTGCTGTGGGTGGGAGCTATCGTTTTCCTTTTGTGGTTCGGCTACTACTTACGCGGAGTTTTTACACCCGTCCTCATCGCCTTGGTCTTGGCTTATCTATTTAATCCCTTGATCAGACATGCGGAGAGGCAATGGAAGGTTCACCGTCCCGTGACGATATCCATTGTCCTCTTTCTTTCTGCCCTCACCCTAGGAGGGCTCGTGACCTGGCTGGGGCCCTTGCTTGCCGAGCAAGTGCAGTCGCTCGCGGAACGGGTGCCAGGATATCTGCAAAATATCGCGCAGCGATACCACGTCAGTCTCGGCGATTTTTCCGAACCCCTATCGACGATCGCCACGAGTCTCAAGGAAGATCCCCTCTCCATCCTCAGACCGATTTTTTCTAGCACCGGGCAGGCATTCGGCATGCTGGGAGCCGTCATCGGCACGACGACGGCCATTGTCCTGGCGCTCACCCTGATCCCCATCTATTTCTTCTTCTTCGCCTGGCAATTCGACGCTGCCCTCACCACACTCAAACACTATGTTCCCACGCAGTATCGCCCGCAGGTCCAACGGATCACGCGACGGATGGACGAAGCGGTGAGCGGGTTCTTCCGAGGTCGGCTCATGATCGCCCTGGTGTCAGCCATTCTGTACTCGCTCGGGTGGGCGCTCACCGGGATACGGTATTGGTTTTTGCTGGGGTTGATCACCGGCATCCTTACCATTATTCCTTATGCCTCATTGATCGGCTGGCCGCTAGCCGTGCTCCTCAAATATCTCGACTTTTTGTCGGGCGGAACTGGCTTCGATCTCATGGCCATCGTCGTATGGCCGTCGGTGGCCTATCTGGTCGTACAGTTTATCGAAAGCTGGCTGCTCACACCCTGGGTACAGAGCCAATCGATGGAGATGAATGCGGTCACCGTACTGATCGTCGTCTTCATCGGCGGCGCGCTCGGCGGCTTCTATGGGCTTTTGCTCGCCATCCCCGTCGCCGCCTGTCTAAAAATTCTCGTCCAGGAGTTGCTCATCCCGAGGCTCACGCGCAACGCCGCTGAGACGCCATCCTCGATTCGCTCGTGAAGGGAGTCGTATGTCGAAGACCGTGGCCGATATTTTGATAGAGCGCTTGATTGATTGGGGCGTGGATACGGTGTTCAGCCTGCCGGGGGACGGGATCAACGGGATCTATGAGGCACTACGCACGCGGCAAGACCGCATCAAACTCATCCTAGTGCGGCATGAAGAATCCGCTGCCTTCGCTGCTTGCGGTTATGCCAAATTTACCCGGCGTCTCGGGGTCTGCCTGGCGACATCCGGCCCCGGCGGCATCCACCTTCTCAACGGTTTATACGATGCCAAGTGCGACGGACAACCAGTGTTGGCGATCACGGGGCACACGTTCCACGACTTAAGCGGCACGCATTACCAACAGGATGTGGATTTGAATAAGCTCTTCAGCGATGTCGCCGCCTATAGTGAGCGTGTCATGGGCCCGGCGCATGTCGGCAACGTAGTCGACATGGCGATTAAGACGGCGATTTCCCGGCGCACAGTGGCGCACATCACCATTCCCAAGGATATACAGGATTGGAGTGCGGACGATGAACGCTCCAAGGCCAACATTCCCCGGCATAGCGGCGACCTCTATAGCGATCCCCTGCCTCTGCCTTCACGCACGTTACTCGACAAGGCCGCGACCCTCATCAATGCCGGGTCAAAAATCGCGATCCTAGCCGGCCGAGGGTGCCTGGGTGCGAAAAAAGAAATCCTGCAGCTTGCCGAACTGCTCGGCGCCCCGATCGTCAAGCCGTTGCTCGGGAAGGGCTTGGTGCCGGATGATCATCCCCTCACTACCGGAGGGATCGGCCTGCTCGGCACCGCTCCTTCACAGGAAGTGCTGGAAGAATGCGATACCCTCATCATCGCCGGCAGCAGCTTCCCCTATTTGGAATTCTATCCAAAACCGGGGCAGGCCCGGGCCGTACAGATCGATCTCGATGCGGGCCGAATCGGCCTGCGCTATCCCATTGAAGTCGGCCTCGTGGGCCATTGCTGGGATGTGCTTCGCGCACTGCTGCCTCTCTTGGACAAGAAATCCGACCGCAGCTTTCTTGAAGCCGCACAAGACAAGATGCGGCAATGGAATGAGTTGATGGAAGAGCGCGGCACGCGTATGGACGCTCCACTGAAACCCCAAGTGGTGGTGCGCGCCCTGAATGAATTTCTCGCGGACGATGCCATTGTGTGTTGTGACACCGGTACGGTCACGACGTGGGCCGCTCGTCATATCCGCATGAAGGGCGACATGGAATTTTCTGTCTCCGGCACCCTGGCGTCGATGGGTAACGGCCTCCCCTACAGTCTGGCAGCCGGCGTGGCCTATCCAGGCCGACAAGTCGTATGTATTGCAGGGGATGGCGGATTCACGATGTTGATGGGAGAGCTGGCTACTCTGGTGAAATACGCAATTCCTGTGAAAATCATCGTCCTGAAAAACAACCTCCTCGGTATGATCAAGTGGGAACAGGTGGCGTTTGAAGGAAACCCTCAATACGGAGTGGAACTGCAACCGATAGATTTCGCCCTGTTCGCTCAATCCTGCGGTGCGACCGGACTGACGGTCGAAGATCCCCGTCAGGTCAGAAACGTCTTGCAGCAGGCTTTCGCCACTCCCGGCCCGGTCGTCGTCCAAGCCGTCATCGATCCATTTGAACCTCCGTTACCAGGCAAGATTACGACCGCGCAGGCCTGGCAATTCGTGAAAGCGGTTGCTCGAGGAACCGAAGATCGGTGGGCACTGATGAAAACCGTGGTTGAAAATAAAATCCGCGAAGTGGTGTGAAGGTAGGGAGGATTAAAGAAGTTCACAGGAGGATGCGATGGATGCGATTGGGCGCACACGTTGGGCGCTTGCGGAAGGCTATATCCCTCCAAGCAGCCATGGGCCGTCCCCGCAAATGATCAGTCATGAAACCCTCTGTCTACTCAATACATCAGACAAGGATGCAGAGGCGAATCTTACCATCTACTTATCTGATCGCGAGCCGGTGGGAGCCTACCGGTTTTCAGTCCCAGCACGAAGGACGAAACACCCACGTTTCAATGAACTCTCGGATCCTGTACCAATTCCGCCAGATATGGACTATGCCAGCGTGGTCGAATTGACCGTTCCGATTGTCGTCCAGCAGACCCGTCTCGACTCCAGACAAGCTGAAAATGCCCTCTTCAGTACCGTGGCCTTCCCGGCCTAAATAACGGGCTCCGAAAGACGATAGGCCTCGGTGCGGAGAGACGGATCACTCTCAGCCAGCTCCAGATTCTCGACCACAATCCAGGTTGGGGCCTGCCCGCCGACTGTCGTCCACATGACCACATGGCTCCGGATCGAATGAGTGGATCCACATACTGCGCCATCAACGCCTCCTTCTCGCAGACAGCGGCGTGGCCAGATTGCAGGTCTCAGGCGGCGCGGACCACTTCCTGAGCCGTCACGAGATGCGCGTAGCGATTCCGCAAGATCACTTCGTCGACGATATCGCCGCATTGCACGCAGCGCATGGCCAAAAACCAGTACCCTCCGAGGCTTTCACCGATATCCATGCAACGCTCTTCGACCAACAGACCTCCGCATCGCATGCAACATGGAGATTCACAGTGAGCCGACTCGGAGACCTGTTTCTGTTTCTTGACCAGTGGGATGGACATCGTGGCATTCATACGGCTCTCCTTTCAGAATGTTTCAGTGAACCGACCGCTTGTCATGATCACTGATATCAGGACCGCTTGAATGGCTCTACTAGCACTCCCCCCAGGTCCACCATGAAAGCACCCTGGCGGCGGTGCGTCATGATGACGCCAGGACCGCCAACATTTTACGGGTGATGCGTTGTTGCGTCGAAACATAATCCTTCCAGGGGTCCTGGCGTAACTGGCTGAGCCGATCCGGCAGGTTGGCAATGGTGAAATGGTCGGATCGCATGTCGACCGACAATTCGTCCCACGCCAATGGAACCGACACCGGGGCGCCTGGCCTAGCCCGCGTGGAATAGGCAGCCACGGCCGTCGCACCCCTGGCGTTGCGCAAATAATCGATATAGATCTTCCCCTTTCGTTTCTGCTTTGACATATGCGCCAGGAAACGGTCAGGAATCATATGCGCGAGATGGTCTGCAATGGCTTTCGAGAACGCCTTGACCTCATCCCAGGTGTGAACACGTCGCAGCGGCACCACGATATGCAGGCCCTTTCCGCCGGTGGTCTTGACGAATGACATCAAGTCCAGTTCGCTCAGCAACGTGCGTAATAGTTGCGCTCCTTCGATGACTGCCGGCCATTCGACTGCCGGATCCGGATCGAGGTCGAGGATCATACGGTCAGGACTGTCGAGCTTGTCTCGCTTCGCTCCCCAGGTGTGCAGCTCCAAGACGCCCATTTGAACCAATCCCACCAGCGCCGCGAGCGAGTCGGCGACCATATAACAAGCGACCCCATGGTCGTCGGGAATCTCGACTCGTCCGACTGCCTCTGGGATCCGATCATTCGCATGCTTCTGATAAAAACATTCCTTGTTGTATCCATCGGGACAGCGAACGAGCGTTAAAGGTCGATCCTCGATGTGCGGCAGCATCCAGTCGCTGACCGATTCGTAATATTGCGCCAGCGTAAACTTGGTGACGCTCTGTTCGGGGAACAACACTCGATCCGGATGACTGAGGGTGACGCCGACGACGGTCGTCGGTCCATTTGAAGAATGGGTGTTCGACAGTGGCTTAGATTGAGGTTCTTTCTTTTGCCTCTGAGATCGAGAGCCAGAACCTGTGTCTGCAGTTTTGCGCGAGACGCCGGAGGCAGGTCGCTCATGAACGACAGTCCGAGCAGCCTTATCTTCGCGGAGACCTTGAAAGGAGGCCTGTCTCAACTGACCTTCGTTCGTCCATTCGGCAAAGGCTACTTCGGCCACCAGTGTGGGTTTCACCCAATGAACCCCTCGACTTTCCGCACCGCCGGGTGGATTGACGAAGGGAGGCTTCGTTTGCTCAAGTTTCTTGAGGCGGGCGTGAAGTTCTTTGAGGGAACGGTCGGAAAAACCCGTCCCCGTGCGTCCGGCAAATCTCAGATGGCCTTGTGCATCATAGACGCCGAGGAGCAGCGACCCAAAGGCAGTTCGTGAGCCGGAAGGATCAGTAAATCCGCCGATCACGAATTCCTGGCGGCGGCCGCACTTCACCTTGACCCAATTGCGATTTCGGCCTGCGACATAGGAGGCGTCGGCACGTTTGGCGACCAGACCCTCCATTCCACTGCGACAGGCCTCGGCAAAGGCAATATCACCCTGTCCGGTAATATGGTCACTGTATTGAACAAGGCCCGACGGCGAGCTGTCTTTGAACAGGGCCGACAGGAGACGCTTGCGTTCAATCAGCGGGGCAGGTCGTAAATCGTAACCGTCGAGGTAAAGGAGGTCAAACACGAAATAGACCAGATTACTGTCTGAATGGGTATCGAACGCATTCTGTAATGTTTGAAAGCTGACGCGCCCGTCCGGCAAGAGCGCGACGACCTCGCCGTCAAGCCAGGCTGTTTTGACCGGGAGGTCTGCCGCCGCAGCGGCGATATGGGGCAACTTGGCGCTCCAGTCGTTGCCGTTCCTGGTCAATAACGTGGCTGTACCGTTTTGCAGTCGGCACAAAATGCGGTAGCCATCATATTTGAGTTCATGGACCCAATCCTTTCCTTCTGGTGAGGCCGTCACCAATGTTGCCAGTTGAGGGACAACCCATTTTTCTTGGGCGGCCTTGCGAGCACCAGGAGCAGGAATGCCCTTTACGGAACGCCGCCTCGGGACAGGCTGACTCGGTGTACCCGATTGTCTATTGGACTGCCATACCGCATATTCCCCGTCGGCAATTTGCTCGATGCTCTTGCCGCTCGCCACGCTCACGGTGAGCATCTGCGTAACATCGCTTTTTTCCCCGCTACGCGCCTCGTCATCCTTTTCCTTGATCAGGAGCCAGTTCTCTTTGCCCGCCTCTTGTCGGCCCCCCATCCGAACCAGGTTCCACATACCGTGCAGTTTCTCCCCATGCAACGTAAATTTGAGCCGTCCACGGCGGTAACTGGAGCCAGGGTCGCCGATCGGCTCCCAATACCCTCGATCCCAGAGCAATACTGTGCCGCCACCATACTGCTTGGCGGGAATGATGCCCTCGAACCCGGCATAATCAAGCGGATGATCCTCGACATGCACAGCCAACCGTTTTTGTCCTGGATCTAAGCTGGGCCCTTTGGGAACCGCCCAACTTTTCAATGTGCCATCCAATTCAAGTCGAAAGTCGTAGTGAAGTCGGCTCGCGGCATGTTTTTGGATCACGAACTTCAGACGGCCCGTAGTCGGAATCGGTTTCCCACGCGGTTCAGGCGTCTTCTTGAAGTTTCGCTTCTTCCAATATTGCCGAAGACCCATATGCCTCCTCCGCCCTGAAGGACGAGCGTCTCAGATCATTTTTTAAACTGTGGCGGTGCCGATGCGGGCGGTGGCCCAGCAGGAGCGGACGATCCACCCCCAAAGCCAAAAAATGGTCCGTAATAGGGATATCCATATCCAGAGTACCCTGGGTATCCGCCATACCAACCGCCCATTCCTCCGTAAGGCCCCCAATAGGAATAGGGGTACGCGTACATGGATCGTCCATAGGGATAGGCGTAGGGGGCGGAACGCATTTGCGGATTGACTTCATCCCAGTCCACCAAATGTTTTATTTCCAGGACAGGATACGTGTATTCCCCTTCATCCATTCCTCGATTCACGGGAGGACCCACCTCACCAACCACGGTCACTGGGGTGCCGGCGTCGACGACGGCAGGATCGAGAAACTCCCCGCTCTTGACCGCGAGAAACCGGCCCTGAGATCTTGCGCGATCCTTGGTCGGGACGGCACCGGACCCGGTCGGAATCTGCAGCACTTCGATCTCAGTGCGATCCTTCACGCGTCGACTCTTGAGCACGATGCCGCTTACCATGATCGTTTTGCCTTGATAGGCGGCCGGATTTGCTTTCAAGTCCACGAAAGAGACTGAATGATCGATTTGCTGTTGCACCTGATCGGGCAGAACCTGATCGAGAAGATCGCGACCGGACTGATGCGCGCTTTGTGCGCAAGCGGTCGAGAGATACAGAAGCAGACAGAGTCCACCTACCACCAGATGCTGCGATGGCACCCGTTTCCTAGAAATGGTAGGACAAGCCCGTGACCATAATATGTGCATCATAATTTCCACTAAACCCGCTCGATGGCCCGAAGGCATTGTTGAACTCAAAGGTAGCCTGACTATATTTGTATTCGGTGAACACAGCGACATAGGGCGTGATGAACGCTCTGATGCCGACCAGTAGATTCAGAGCCGAGGCGACGTCGGTATTGCCGCGGGTCGTCGCCGAATCCCCGATGCGCGCTATGGCGGCGCCGGCGCCGATGCCGGCATAGGGCTGGAAGGTCACACCCGGATACCGAGCCAGCAAATTCACCCCGACATTTGTCACCCGCATATGAATGCCTGGGACATCATCGAGGTTCTTGATGTGGGGGGTGCTATGGAACACATCGAGCTCCACGCCGAACCAGCCGTTACCGGGAAACATGCCGACTTTGCCTCCGTAAACGAATGAATTCTGCAGATCGAAGTCCGGCGCGCGAAATCCACTCAGGCTGCTGGTTCCCCGAATATTGCTGAGTTGATCGGCAAAATTGGCTCCGAACTGGCCAGCCACATACCACTCAGCCGAGGCCGTGCG